>NZ_BLIJ01000055.1:0-74098 GCF_009811475.1 Alteromonas sp. KUL150 | reverse complement strand
TAGCACCTAACAATTTAGTGTAAGGAAAAAATCCTTTATGCAAGGTGGATAATTTCCGTATATCACTTTTACAATCTTATTACCTTCGCATAGAAATACACTTTCATCAATAACCTACACTTAGTAACTGAAAATACTGTACTTAAGTACGGAATCTTTCCTTTTTATTTTACGGTCGAGCCAAAAACCGTAATTCTGTATTTATTTACAGTAATAAAATTCAAAAAAATGAAATCAATGTTTATGCAAATGGTGATAGAGCATATGTACAACCGTCGCTATGCAAAGCGTTCGATAGAACTCTATAGCAAATGGATCATAAGCTTTATTCGCTTTAACAATAATAGGCACCCTTCTGAAATGGGAGACAAAGAAGTTGAAGTGTTTCTGTCTCACTTAGTAAACGCTAAAAATGTAGCTCCTGCCACTCAGGCGAGCGCGCTAAATGCGTTGGCCTTTTTATATCGCGATATATTGGAGCGCCCGCTTTCTTGCGAACTTAACTTTGTTTCAAGTCGCAGGCAGGCCAAACTTCCAGTTGTATTAACACAGGAAGAGGTCGTCTCTCTTTTTGAGCAAATCCCTGCCAACCTAAAATTACCTATATCCTTATTGTACGGAAGTGGTTTAAGACTAATGGAAGCGGTTAGGCTACGAGTTAAAGACATTGATTTTGACTACAATGCTATTCGCATTTGGGATGGAAAAGGCGGCAAGCATCGCATTGTAACGTTGGCTGCTGAGCTAAAGCCGGCCCTCACACGGCAAATCGCGATGGTAGAAAACTTCTTGGCGGCTGATCTTGAGAACCCGAAATACGCGGGGGTTTATCTACCTCACCGGCTGCGTTTGAAATACAAAAACGCGCCCAGAGAGTTAGGCTGGCATTATTTATTTCCCTCTTCTCGGTTATCTGTCGATCCTGAAAACAAAAGAGTGCGACGGCACCATATTGATGAGTCGAGTATACAAAAAGCGATACGCAATACTGCTAAAGCCTGTGACATTAAAAAGAAAGTTACGCCTCACACGCTGCGCCACTCTTTTGCAACGCATTTGCTGCAATCTGGGGCTGATATTAGAACGGTGCAAACACAATTAGGACATTCAGACGTAAAGACTACGCAAATTTATACTCATGTGCTTCAGCAAGGGGCGCAGGGCGTGGTAAGTCCTTTATCTCGCGTTTTGAAGTAACTTGCACAGGCAAATTACAGTCAATAAAAAAGGGCCCGAAGGCCCTTTTAAACATTTAGCTATTTAAACGCTTATACACGCTCAAATACGGTAGCAATACCTTGGCCTAAACCAATACACATAGTCGCTAAGCCTAGGCTTACGTCTTGTGATTCCATTAGGTTGATAAGCGTACCCGAGATACGTGAACCAGAACAACCTAGAGGGTGACCAAGTGCAATAGCACCACCGTTAAGGTTAATCTTAGTATCTAGGTGGTCCATCCAACCTAGTTGCTTAATGCACGATAGTGCCTGTGCCGCGAACGCTTCGTTAAACTCTGCAAGTTCAATATCGTCCATAGTAAGGCCAGCGCGCTTAAGGGCTTTTTGTGTTGCTGGAACTGGGCCGTAACCCATAATTGCTGCATCACAACCAGCCACAGCCATTGCGCGAATTTTCGCACGTGGCGTTAGGCCAAGCGCTTTCGCACGCTCTGCTGACATAAGTAGCATTGCAGATGCACCATCAGACAGCGCAGAAGATGTACCTGCAGTAACAGTTCCGTTTACTGGGTCGAACACTGGGCGAAGTGCCGCCATGCTCTCAACCGTGCTTTCTGGGCGTACTACTTCATCGTGGTCAATTAGCTTTAAAACGCCGTTTGCATCGTGACCTTCAACAGGCACAATCTCGTTAGCCCAGCGGCCTTCAAGGTGTGCTTTGTGCGCTAGCTGGTGCGAGCGCGCGCCAAAGGCATCTTGTTGCTCACGAGTAATACCGTTTTGGCGGCCAAGCAGCTCAGCTGTCATACCCATCATACCCGACGCTTTTGCTGTGTACTTAGCAAGGCCTGGGTGGAAGTCGATGTTGTAGTTCATCGGTACGTGACCCATGTGCTCAACACCACCAATCATGTAAATGTCACCACGGCCGCTCATGATGCCGCTTGTCGCATCGTGAAGGGCTTGCATTGATGAACCACATAAACGGTTAACCGTTACCGCGCCTGTTGTGCGTGGAATTTGTGTTAGTAGTTGCGCGTTACGTGCAACGTTGAAGCCTTGTTCTTTAGTTTGCTGAACACAGCCCCAAATGATGTCTTCAATTTCCGCTGGGTTTACGCCAGGGTTACGCTCTAGTAGCGCGGTCATTAGCGCTGCAGATAAGTCTTCTGCACGCACATTTCTGAAAACACCGTTTTTTGAACGACCCATAGGGGTACGTACGCAATCGATTACGACCACTTCTTTCATTAGTTTTTCCTCCGGGTCTTATGCGAAATAGGATTTACCAGAAGCGGCCATTTCACGAACGCCGTCTGAGATCTGGTAAATAGGACCAAGTTCAGCGTACTTGTCTGCCATAGCAACAAAGTTCGCCAAGCCAATGGTTTCAATCCAACGGAAAATACCACCGCGGAATGGAGGGAAACCTAAGCCGTAAAGTAGCGCCATATCTGCTTCAGCTGCGCTATCTACAATGCCTTCTTCCAGGCAGCGAATTGCTTCGTTTGCCATAGGGATCATAAGGCGTGCAATAATGTCGTCAGCTTCAAAGTCTGTCTTCTCAGCTACGTGTGGCGCCATTAGTGCATATGCTTCTTCAGCTGGTGTTTTAGACGGCTTGCCGCGCTTATCAACACCGTAGTTGTAGAAACCTTTACCGTTCTTCTGACCTAAACGCTTCTCTTTATAGAACAAGGTTACAGGGTCGTTGTCTAGGCGAGCCATACGCTCTGGAATACCCGCTGCCATAACGTCTGCCGCGTGATCGCCAGTGTCGATACCTACAACGTCCATTAGGTAAGCAGGGCCCATTGGCCAGCCGAAGATTTTTTCCATTACTTTATCAACCGCAACAAAGTCTGCGCCGTCGATAAGAAGTTTACTGAAGCCCGCAAAGTATGGGAACAATACGCGGTTTACCAAGAACCCTGGGCAGTCGTTAACCACAATAGGGGTTTTGCCCATTTTAAGGGTAGCGGCTACTACTGCATTGATGGTTTCTTCAGAGGTTTTTTCGCCACGAATAATTTCAACAAGCGGCATGCGGTGCACTGGGTTGAAGAAGTGCATACCACAGAAGCGCTCAGGCTTGTCTAAGCTTTCAGCTAGCTGGTTGATAGAGATAGTCGACGTGTTTGAAGTGATGATAGCGTCGTCTGCTACATTGTCTTCTACTTCTTTAAGTACAATACCTTTTACTTTCGGGTTTTCTACAACTGCTTCAATGACAAGGTCTGCATCTTTAAGTGTACTGTACTCAAGGGTAGGCGTAATAGCGTTAAGCGTTTGCGCCATTTTAGTCGCATCGACTTTACCGCGCTGCATACCTTTACCAAGAATTTTCGCTGCTTCTGAAAGACCAAGGTCTAGTGCGCCTTGATTGATGTCTTTCATGATTACCGGTGTGCCTTTCACTGCGCTTTGGTATGCAATACCGCCGCCCATGATGCCTGCACCTAGTACAGCGTTAAGCTTAGACTGCTTAGTGGCTGCTTTTGCTTGCTTTTTACCTTTGCTTTTAACTAGCTGGTCGGCAAGGAAAATACCAATTTGTGCTTTCGCAGCGTCGGTTTTCGCAAGGGCCACAAAGCCTTCGTTTTCAAGCTTAAGTGCACCTTCACGGTCTAGGCCCGCTGCTTTTTGAACAGTCTCAACCATTTTGTGCGGAGCTGGGTAGTGTTTACCGGCTTGAGCAAATACCATGGCTTGTGCGGTAGAGAAACTCATCATGGCTTCGTTTTTGTTTAGCTGTAGTGGAGCTTTCTTAACTGCTCGACGTGCTTGCCAGTCAAATTTACCATCAGCGGCGTCTTTCACCATTGAAAGTGCACCTTCAACAAGTGCTTCTGGTGCTACTACTGCATCAACTGCACCTTCAGCAAGGGCTTTTGCACCTTTTCTGTCGCGACCAGTCGTCATCCACTCAAGGGCGTTATCTGCACCAATTAGGCGAGGTAGGCGAACCGTACCACCAAAACCAGGCATAAGGCCTAATTTAACTTCTGGTAAGCCAATTGAAGCTGTCGTGTCTGCAATACGCATGTCACACGCCAATGCCATTTCACAACCGCCGCCTAGCGCGAAACCGTTAACTGCAGCGATGGTAGGGAAAGGTAGGTCTTCGAAGCGGTCAAATACTTGTGACGTATTAGCAACCCACTGTAGTACTTCAGCATCGTCCATGGCAAATAAGCCAGTGAACTCGGTGATATCAGCACCTACGATAAATGCAGATTTTGCGCTGCGAACTACTAAGCCTTTAATGTCGCCTTTAGCAAGTAGGGCTTGAGTTGCTTCATCAAGTTCTGTCACCGTTTGGCGGTCGAACTTGTTTACTGAACCTTGGGCGTCGAATACCAGCTCAGCAAAGCCGTCATCTAACAGGCTGACGGAAAGACTTTTGCCTGTGTATATCATTATCATCTCCTTCGGCATTGGCCAGGATGTTAGTGAACTAATCCAACTGAATTGTAGGGTCGTATGCATTCACTAACGCGTTAGGGTGGCTAGATTCTTTACAAAGCCACACAAAATTTCAACAAAAAATCAAACAATCGTTTTATTTTGTCTAAGGTAGTGGTCCGATGACTTAAATTCAAGTGCAAATGTCAAATTCAAGCTTCATTTCGGCAATGGTGGTTGTATAATGAGCATAATTGGTGCAAAGCGCCAATCCAGCAAAAGAATAATCTACAATCATGTCAACTATGCGTGTAAAGCATAGCTAACGACAGCTGGCACAACATCTTCATTGGCAAGGAGCCAGGCTAGAGTTCTCCTTTCGTTTTTAAAACGTGTGTGGTCTTTTAGTCGCAATGCTGCTTTTTCAGCAACATTTTACAATTAGCTCGTTATGGCAATGTCGCCAACGCTCACAGGCGTTCGAGTGTAGAGCAGGGTAGGAGTTCTATTGTGTCTGATTTTTATTTTAATTCGTGGTTAGGTCGGCGTTCGCCGGCAAATATAAAGAAAACGGCCGCCATGTTCGCAGGGGCCTTTGTCGGTTCACTTTTTTCACTTCTTTCTCTCAGCGCATGGGCTTCACAGCCGTTAACGCTTCCCAATGATATTTTTGAACAAGAGCGCGCTCGCTATCTAGATGTCGAGAAAAAGTTATTAACCTATTCAAAGCGCAGCGTTCAGCATCTCGATAACGATATTTACGATTTAGCACACTATCCACTTTACCCTTATTTGTTGCGCCTTAAACTTGAGCGCACGATGTCAATAAGAACAAAGCGCGAGGTTAAGCAGTTTTTAGAAGATTTTGATGGGCAGCCTGTTAGTTATGGTGTGCGTTATAAATGGCTTAACTACCTAGCGAAAAACGATTATCGCAGTACATTTTTAGAAAACTACCGTTCGGGTATGGGCGCAAGGCTCACATGTATCGCGTTAAATTATCGCTTAAAAGAGGGGGAAAGCGAAAAGACTGTTTTACATGACGTTGACGCACTTTGGCTTCATGGTCAGTCTCAACCCGAGGAGTGCGATCCGCTTTTTGCTAAGTGGAAAAAAGCGGGCATGATGACACCTGAAATGGTAATCAAGCGCATTGAAATTGCTGCGAAGGAAGATAACCGAGCTATTATTTCTTATCTTAAGCGCCAATTATCTAGTGATAAGCAGTACCTTGCAGACGCTTGGTTATCTGTCACTCGAGATACAAGCCGAGTCAATAAGACGGCGCTTTTTCCCCTAAAAAACACATCGCATGAAGCAGAAGTCATAGTCTGGGCGGTAGAAAAGCTTGCGTGGCGAAACCCTGATTTAGCAGGCAAAGTATTTACCCGCTACAACGATAAAAAAGTCTTTTCGAAAGCACAGCAGCACGTTATGCGAAGAGCAATAGCGCTTAGCTACACTTTAGACCGTCTTCCTCAGGCTCATCATTGGTTAGAGCTTGCCGATATCGATGGCGCTAGTGAAGATATAAAACTCTGGCACATTTCCCATTTACTTCGCACGAAAAAATGGCAAGAAGTGGTGGATGTTATTGATAATGCGCCAGCAAGTTTGCAGCGAGAGGAAAACTATCGCTACTGGAAGGCCCGTGCCCTAGAGGCGCTTGGCCAAACTATGCAAGCAACGGTGCTTTACAAAGAGCTTGCCCAAGAGCGTCATTACTACGGTTTTATGGCGAGCGCGCACATTGGCGAAATTCCGTCGCTAGTGCATACCCCAGCGCCAAGAGATACGGCAGCCATCGCTAGCGTGGCGAAAACCCCTGCGACCATGCGCGCGGTTGAGTTTTTTAGGCTAGACAGACCTACAGAAGCACGCAGAGAATGGTATTATTTGCTTGCCCACTTACCCGACTCGAAAGTAACCGACGCGGGCATATTAGCTTACGAGTGGGGGCTGTACGATCAGGCTATCACCAGCTTTGCACGCAGTGGCTACTGGGATGACGTCGAGCGTCGATTCCCGCTGGCCTTCAACGATGTATTTAGTGAAAAGTCCGAGGCATACAGCATTTCAAAGTCGCTTGCTATGGCGATTGCACGTCGTGAAAGCTCGTTCAGAAGCGACGCTATATCGCCGGTTGGCGCCGCAGGTTTAATGCAGCTTATGCCAGGTACAGCACGCTACGTGGCAAAAGAAAAGGTGAGCAGAAGCGAGCTATTTAAGGTAAATGACAATGTAGAGTACGGCGTTCAATACATTCGTTATTTAATGGATAAGCTCAATAACAATCCCGTACTGGTGTCAGCCTCTTACAACGCAGGATGGCGTAAAGTGTTGGAATGGCTGCCCGCGAATGAATCCCTCCCTGTGGATATTTGGATAGAGAATATCCCCTATAAGGAAACCCGTGCTTACGTGAAAGCGGTAATGGCGTATCAACACATTTACGACCAGCAGCTAGGTGGAAACGAGAATGTCTTCCCTCAACTCACTCGCGATATGATCCCTTCGGCCGATGCGGTAAGTACTCATCCGGTAACGGGAACACTGCAACTGGCGCCACGCTAGCGATATACAATTAGGCACGCTTAAACGCGCCGTTACGAATATATCGCTTTAACGTGTCGGTGGCCTTAACCTGTAAACCAGGTAATAAGCGAGGCATACATGCATGTCATGTAAGCCTCGTGATACACTAAATTCGTGTTCTACCTAACGACTAAAAAGATAAGAGGGGCTATGTCGCAACATCAAGTAACCTACCAACAGCATATCGAAGAGCTTCAAACTCGAACTCGCGAAGCACTTCAGCGAGAAGGACTAGATGGATTAGTTATTCACTCGGGGCAGGGCAAGCGCCTTTTCTTAGACGACAACCACTATCCGTTCAAGGTAAACCCGCAGTTCAAAGCGTGGGTACCTGTCATCGATAACCCTAACTGCTGGCTCGTGGTTAATGGTGTAGATAAACCTACGCTTATTTTTTATCGTCCTGAAGATTTCTGGCATAAGGTGCCGCCAGAGCCAAATGACTTCTGGACTGACAGCTTCGACATTAAACTACTTCAACAGGCCGATGCGGTAGAGAAATTTCTGCCTTACGATAAAAGCCGTTTTGCCTATGTAGGCGAATATATTGAAGTGGCAAAAGCGTTGGGTTTTGACAATGTAAATCCAGACCGCGTGTTGCATTATTTGCACTATCAACGTGCTTATAAAACCGACTATGAACTTGACTGCATGCGTGAAGCTAACAAGCTGGCGGTGGCAGGTCATAAGGCCGCTGAGCAAGCCTTCCGTGAAGGCAAAAGCGAGTTTGATATCAATCTTGCCTATGCTGCAGCAAGCCGACAAGGTGACAACGACGTACCATATACCAGTATTGTGGCACTTAACGAGCATGCTTCAATTCTACATTACATGCAGTGTGATACCGTAGCGCCAAAAGAATCGCGTTCTTTTCTGATTGATGCGGGTGCGAATTATCATGGCTATGCGGCAGATATTACACGTACTTACGCTCAAGAAGATGTTCATAACTCAGCGATGTTCCGCGACCTCATTCAAGCGGTAGATAAGGTAACGCTGACTCTAGTCGATTCGTTGAAGCCGGGTGTAGCTTACACTGACATTCACTTGTTAGCCCACGATGGCATTGCGCAAATTCTTCACGACACCGGCATGGTGAATTTAACGCCACCTGAAATCGTGGAAATGGGGATTACGCGCACGTTCTTCCCACACGGCATTGGCCACTTCTTAGGCCTTCAAGTTCATGATGTAGGTGGGCTGGTAAATGATGACAGGGGCACGCCTAAGCCTGCTCCTGAAGATCACCCATTCTTGCGATGCACACGCATGGTCGAGGCCCGTCAGGTGTTCACAATTGAGCCAGGCTTATATTTCATTGAGAGCCTTCTGCGCGACCTTAAAGCGACGCCCGCGTCTAAGTATATTAATTGGAATACCATTGAGGCGTACAAGCCATTTGGCGGCATTCGCATTGAAGATAATGTTATTGTACACCGCGATAAAAACGAGAACATGACCCGAGATTTAGATTTAAACTAAGGGGCAATCTGTATCTCGTTGTTAGCGGGTAAATATTGTCATAGTGATATCAAAGAGCAGCGTGAAGCTGCTCTTTTTCGTTAAGCTCGCAAGATTTGATAAGAGTGATTAGAGTGATAAGTCTCAGATAATTGCCGATGGTTTGTAATGGCAGTCATTTCTTAAATAAAAAGTTGAGATGTGGCGTCTGTACATTGGGCGCATTGCGTGCGCAATTGGCCGTTAACGTTATCTTTTATGTAAACTATTGATGCTGTTATAAGTAAACAATGGTAGATAGTTTAAATAGTTGAAAGGAGTCTTTATGCCACAAGGTGACATTGTAGGTTTACTAATAATGGCAACGGTAGCGGGTCTTGCTATGCCTGCGGGGGCAATGTTAGCCACGTACAAAGGCATTCAGCCCAAGTGGCTAGAGAAAGAATTGCGACATGGAATTTTGGCCCTGGGCGCTGGCGCACTAATTTCAGCGGTGGGTCTTGTGCTTGTGCCCGAAGGAATAAAAGACGTATCAGTCTTTACCGCCATATTGTGCTTTGTTGGCGGTGCTCTTGCTTTTATGACCCTTGATATCTATTTAGCCAAAAAGAAAACTGCGGGCAGCCAGTTAGCCGCCATGCTTAGCGACTTTGTGCCCGAATCAATTGCTCTTGGTACTACCACTGCGCTGGGCGGAGGCACCATGTTATTAGGTCTATTAATTGCTGTTCAAAACCTGCCCGAAGGGTTTAATGCTTACCGAGAAATGCTGCCTAAAAATAAGAAGCGGAGCACAAAGCTCATTGTAATCTTTGTGCTGATGGCGTTACTGGGGCCTCTGTTTAGCCTGCTCGGGTTTTATTACCTTGCGCAGTTCCCCGTGATCATGAGCGGCATCATGCTATTTGCCGCAGGCGGTATTTTGTACTCGGTATTTCAAGATATCGCACCGCAAATTCGAATGGAAAATCATTGGCTGCCGCCATTGGGTGGTATTCTTGGTTTCTTGGTGGGGATGATTGGCTTTATGCTTGAAGGCTAACCTGTCAAAAATGGGGTTAGCCTAAACTTCGCTGTAATATTTATTTGATGCAGAAAAAATGTTTACTAAAACGGCTTGTTAAAGCACCAGAGATGTTTTGTGTACCAATAAGTGTGAAAGCCCACGTTTTGTATTTTTTCTAAGTTTAACAGCAAAAAAGGCGTGTTAGTTACCACACGCCCTAGCTTGTGCGCTCAATTGAAATATGCGCCAGCGCAATAAGCGCCTCTTTGTACTCAGAGTCGTTAATGGCATTTAAGCTATCTATGGCCATTTGCACTTCTTTTTGCGCACACTCGCGTGTGTAGTCTAACGCGCCGGTTTCTTCCATAATGCGTTGAATGCGCGTTAAATGAGGCAAACCATTGCTCTGTTCGATGGCTTCTTGAATCAGTACTTTATCTTCTTCATTTTTCGCATGCCACATGGCGTAAAGTAATGGTAGCGTCGGCTTGCCCTCTGCTAAATCGTCACCGGCATTCTTACCCATTTCTTCACTGTCTGCCATGTAGTCAAGAATATCGTCAGCTAGCTGGAAGGCGGTACCTAGGTGTTTGCCGTACTCTTGCATCGCGTGCTCAATATGCTCATCTTGATCAGTAAGCACTGCAGCAAGTTGAGTCGCAGCCTCAAATAAGCGGGCTGTTTTACCGTAAATGACGTCGAAGTAACGAGCCTCTGTCGTACTTGCATCATTACAGTTCATCAATTGCAGAACTTCGCCTTCAGCAATTTGATTTGTGGCTTCCGACAATATTTCCATTACGCGCATGCGCTTAAGGCTCACCATCATTTGGAAGGAGCGGGTGTATAGGAAATCGCCGACTAAGACCGAGGCTTGATTACCGAAAATAGCATTGGCCGTTTCTCGGCCTCGTCGCATGGTTGACTCATCAACCACATCATCGTGCAAAAGAGTAGCGGTATGAATAAATTCAACAATAGCTGCAAGCGTATGATGGTCGTTATTATCGATACCCATTGCCCGGGCACTCAACACGGTAAGAAGTGGGCGTAAGCGTTTGCCGCCACTGTTTACAATGTAAAAACCAAGCTGATTGATAAGGGCAACATCAGAGTCGACTTGTTGTTGTATCAGCTGGTTGACCGCCTGCATATCGTCATTAGACAGGGCGCGGATTTGAACTATATCCATAGGCATGGCAATAAATACTTACTCTTACGTCTTGGGCAATAATTTAAACGCGATTGTACCTTAATCACCTATACTATCCACCAAATTGTCTTAAAAAATGACGGCTTAACGTTTTTGCGTGTAATTTTTAAAATACGATTAGCCAAAGGCCTTATCTCGTATCCCTTCTTTTAAAATCCAATTTCATTTAGTTTAAGTCATTACGCGCTTATTTTGAGAGCCCACATACTATATTTTATGTTTTTTAGGCGCTTTCCATCATTTTTAAAGGCAAAAGCATATTTTTGATAAAAGTATGGTGCCTCATGTAATTTGAAGAAATGCAGAAGTTTGTCGGCATCGACAATATGTGTAGTAAAGATCGGCTTAAGCGTTAGGGCAACGGCGATGGCGAGAAATTAAAACTGCGATAGCGTGATAGGAAGCTGATTGATATAAGGAGGTAATGCGATCTCAACGTGGGATCGTAAATAGATCGCCATTATCTTTGTTTCAAGATTACCCGATCCGCGACGCGGGATCCCACGCGTTTTCCATACGATGTTAGCCAATAAAACCCGCTCAAAGCTCGATGTTTTCTTTCTGAGATTTCGAAATTAAGTTTCATTTTCTAAAAAAAATTGATGTTTTTTCAATGATTATGCGCATTTGAAGCTGCATCAAATAAGCAATTGAGGCATAATTCGCCCCATGTTGGAAAAATAATCATTTTTTCTGCGAATCGGGCTTGTGATTTACGGATGTTTCACGTACAATTCGCGCCCTGTTTTTTGAATTGAAGCGTCAGTGGACGCAGAGCGGAGTTAACTATGTACGCGGTTTTCCAAAGTGGCGGTAAACAACACCGTGTGGCCGAAGGCCAAACCGTTCGTCTTGAAAAAATCGAAGTAGCCCCAGGCGAATCGGTTGAATTTGACAAAGTTTTAATGGTAAGCAACGGTGACGACGTAAAAATCGGCACACCAATCGTTGCTGGTGGTAAGGTGACAGCTGAGGTTGTTACACACGGTCGTGGCGATAAAGTAAAAATCGTTAAGTTCCGTCGTCGTAAGCACTCTCGTAAGCAAGCGGGTCACCGTCAGTGGTTCACAGAAGTGAAAATCACTGGTATCAACGCATAATAGGAGCACGAACACATGGCACACAAAAAAGCTGGTGGTAGTACCAAAAACGGTCGTGATTCAGAGAGTAAACGCCTAGGTGTTAAGCGCTTTGGTGGCGAATCTGTTCTTGCTGGTAACATCATTGTTCGTCAACGTGGTACTCGTTTCCACGCTGGTGACAACATGGGTATCGGTAAAGACCACACGTTGTTTGCACTAAAAGACGGTAAAGTTCAGTTCGACGTTAAAGGACCGAAAAACCGTAAGTTTGTAAGCATCGTAGCTGAGTAAGCGCGAAAGCTTCTCGCCGAACAGGCTTAGAAAAACCCCGCGCTTGCGGGGTTTTTTGTTTTGTGAAACCTTTCTTTCTTTTTCTGTTCTTATTTAATAGCGTTTAAATTCAATGATGAGTTCACGCTATACAAGGTTTTAGTTTTCGATTTTAAGAATACTGAGCATACACGAAAGCGTCATTGAGCATTTTGGTGTAAACTTAGTGTTCGCATTATTAAGTTAATAACCCACGGCATTAAAGCCCGGAGTGATAAATGAAATTTGTAGATGAAGCTGAAATTCGCGTTGAAGCCGGTGACGGTGGCAACGGTACAATTGGCTTTAGAAGGGAAAAATACGTACCTAAAGGTGGCCCAGATGGTGGCGACGGTGGTGACGGCGGCAGTGTATTCTTACAAGCCGATGAAAACCTAAATACATTGATCGATTATCGCTTCGAGCGTTTTCACCGTGCAGAGCGCGGGCAAAACGGCCAAGGCGGAAACTGTATTGGTAAAAAAGGTAAAGACCTTACCGTTATGGTGCCTGTAGGTACGCGTGCTACTGACAGTGACACTGGCGAGGTATTAGGCGACTTAACTCGTCATGGTCAAAAGCTTAAAGTGGCGCAAGGCGGTTTTCATGGTTTAGGTAATGCTCGTTTCAAAAGCAGTACTAACCGTGCTCCACGTCAAAAGACTAACGGTACGCCGGGTGAAATTCGCAACCTTAAGTTAGAACTTATGCTTCTAGCAGATGTAGGTTTGCTTGGTATGCCTAACGCGGGTAAATCAACCTTCATCCGCTCTGTATCGGCAGCTAAGCCGAAAGTGGCTGACTATCCGTTTACTACGCTAGTGCCTAACCTAGGCGTGGTTCGTCAAGATTCACAGCGCAGCTTCGTGATAGCCGACATCCCTGGGCTTATTGAAGGTGCGGCAGACGGTGCTGGGTTAGGTATTCGCTTTTTGAAGCACCTTGAGCGCTGTCGTATATTGCTTCACATTGTCGATATTTTCCCTGTTGACGAAACAGATCCTGCGGAAAATGCAAAAGCTATTATCGAAGAGCTACAGAAATACAGCCCTAAACTGGCTGAAAAGCCGCGCTGGTTGGTATTTAACAAGGTAGATTTGCTACTAGAAGAAGAAGCAGAAGAGCGCTGTCAGCACGTTATAGACGCGCTAGAGTGGAAAGGTCCGGTCTATCAGATCTCCGCGTTTCAAAAAATAAACCTCGATCCGCTTTGTAACGACGTGATGAACTTCATCGAAACGCTTCCTGTTGAGATGGAAGTAGAAGAAGAGAAGAAAGAAGTAGAATTTAAGTGGGATACATACCACAAGAATACGCTTGAGGCTCATGACGAGTTTGAAGATGGCTTAGGTGACGATCTCGATGACGACGACTGGGATGAAGACGACTACGATGTTGAAGTAGAGTATCGTCGCTAAGATACAGTCGCTGAAAACGAAACATCGTTAAGGAATCGTTTTCAAACTGCACTTACATTCGCCAGGTACAGGCATTGCATTTAATTCAAAAAATGCAACACCGATAAAGCTCGCATATTTGCTCTTGCAAATGCGGGCTTTTTTTATATATATGGGAAATTCTCTTTGCTGCGTCACCTCGATGTAGAACCACTATACCTACGGTAACACGCCGCGATTGCGAACATTTTAAATCTCGCTGAGTGGGTACTTATCTATACGGATTGGTATTATACTGCCAACGCTTTAACTTGAACTTAGCGTGAAGGTAGAAAAATGAAAATAGCAATGATTGCTGCAATGGCTCAAAACAGAATTATTGGTGCAGATAATGATATGCCGTGGCATTTACCGGCTGATTTAAAACACTTTAAAGCCATCACGCTTGGTAAAGCGGTGATCATGGGGCGCAAAACTTATGAATCTATTGGTAAAGCACTGCCTGGCAGGCCAAATATTGTTATCACGAGCAACAAAGACTATAGCCTATCCGACGCAACCGTTGTTGATTCACCCGAGTCAGCCTTCGAGGTAGCCAAAGCACTTAGCAATGGCGTTGAAGAAATAATGGTCATTGGTGGTGGCACCATCTACCAGGCTTTCTTAGATAAAGCCGACACCTTGTATTTAACCCATATTGAGCTTGACGTTGCGGGAGATACTCAGTTTCCAGACTACGAAGCATCAGCAAATTGGAGCGAACTATCAAAAGAACACCATAGCGCTGATGAAAAAAACCCACATGACTACACATTCGTAACGCTAACAAGAGCGTAATCGAGAAGATATAAGAGCGTCGCGCTTTTATATAATCAGGGGCGTTAGCCCACATATAGATCAAAGCAATAGATTGACGTTTCTCGCAAAAGTAGTGACGTAAAGTGAAACACGTATTGGTGTGCGTTAGGCAAGTTTGTTCACGTTTGATGAAAAAATGCCAGTGTCGTAGGGCTCTCACAAACCTTACAACACTGGCATTTTATGTAGTGCGCAGTTGCTACTTCATTTGGTCAAACAAGTTCTCTAGTGAAAGGCCTTGATGACCCAGCATATCGCGAAGACGACGAAGTGCTTCCACTTGAATTTGACGCACACGTTCGCGTGTTAGGCCAATTTCCGCACCTACATCTTCTAATGTTGAGGGCTCGTACCCCATCAGGCCAAAACGTCGAGCTAATACTTCTCGTTGTTTAGGGTTTAGCTCTTCAAGCCAATTCACAATATTACTTTTAATATCAGAGTCTTGTAAGCTTTCTTCAGGACTGAACTCTTTTTCATCAGCAATGATATCTAGTAGCGCTTTATCGTTTTCTCCGCCAATTGGCGTGTCGACCGATGTGATACGTTCATTCAAACGAAGCATCTTTGTAACGTCTTCAACGGGCTTATCAAGGGCTGCTGCAATTTCTTCTGCAGTTGGCTCATGATCAAGCTTTTGAGAGAGTTCACGGGATGCACGTAAATAAACGTTTAGTTCCTTCACTACATGAATAGGCAAACGAATAGTACGTGTCTGATTCATGATTGCGCGTTCGATGGTTTGGCGAATCCACCATGTGGCATATGTTGAAAAGCGGAATCCACGTTCAGGATCAAACTTTTCTACAGCACGAATTAGCCCTAAGTTACCTTCTTCAATTAAATCGAGAAGTGCTAATCCACGGTTGTTATAACGGCGAGCAATCTTAACAACAAGGCGAAGATTACTTACAATCATTCGTTTACGAGAGGCTTCACAGCCTTTCAGTGAGCGGCGCGCAAAATAAACTTCTTCTTCTGCGGTTAGCAATGGTGAAAAACCAATCTCGCCCAGATAAAGCTGTGTGGCATCTAGGTTTTTAGGTTGGTCATCCTGACTAAAAATGGCTTCATCATTTTCTAGGTCAGCGTCGTTTATTAAGGTTTCGTCAGCTTTTATATCAGCTGGCATATCGATGACTTCTAAGTCATCTTGAGGTTTTGATTCTAAGGCTTTGTTTGACTTACCCATGGTGAATCTCCTGCTACAAGGTTTACCTTATGACGTATCTCCTTTGTCTTTATTGTTATTATTTATTTTTATTATTTTAATGTTGGCAGGTATTTCATAGGGTCTAATGATTTCCCTCTATACCTAACTTCAAAATGAAGTTTTACCGAATCTGTTCCGCTGTTACCCATCGTTGCAATTTGCTGCCCCGCAGACACCCATTCTCGTTCTTTTACTAAAATAGTGTCGTTATAAGCGTAAGCACTTAAAAAGGTATCTGTATGTTTTATTATTACCAGATTACCGTAGCCGCGAAGTGCACTTCCTGAGTAAACAACTTTTCCATCTGCTGCCGCTAATACCTTACTTCCTTTAGCACCAGCAATATCAATTCCTTTGTTACCTGACTCCGACTTACTAAAGGTACCGACAAGTTTACCTTTTGCGGGCCATACCCACCTTTTGACTTTGTCTGGAAAACCTGCTGGTGCTTGTTTTTTGACACCACCTGTCGGCTTCTTGACAGTCTTAACGTTTTGTGGTTTAACATTTTTTTCACTTTCAACATACGCCTGTGGAGCAGGGCGGTCAACCAAACTTTTGTCTACTTTTCTTGTGGTCGGAGGTGTTGACTGATTGGTCTTGTGTGCTCTTTGCGAGGGGGATCTAGCGATATCTAGTCTGGGCGATAACCTTAATGTTTGGCCCGGGAAAATAGTGTAAGGGGCTGATAAATCATTGTATTTTGCGATGTCGCGGTAGTCATTACCCGTATACCAAGCAACGGCAAACAGGGTGTCTCCCCGTTTAACTTTATAGGTGGGTTTGATGTACTCTTCGCTGCCATCGGGAACTTGACTATTTAAAAGAACTACAGGGGCAGGTGCTGTGCGCCCTGCACAGCCAGCTACCCATGTGCTAACGAATAATGCCAACCCTAAATATAGCAGTTGCCTGTGCATGTCATCGCAGTAGTAGATAAGCGGTGATTGCAAGCGCAACGACAATCCAGCCAAGCACCTCAACATATTGTCGTAGCTTTTGTTCCATGGCTGCGCCACCCCATCGCATCAGCGCTGCGACAAGGAAAAAACGGGCTCCTCGCCCCACAGCTGAAGCAATGACAAAGGGCAAGAACGCCATTTGCAAAAAGCCTGCACTTACCGTAAAAATTTTATAAGGAATAGGAGAGAAGCCGGCAAGAAAGACGACCCAAACGCCATAATCTTTAAACCACTGCATGGCGGTATCGATTTTGTGCGTATAACCCCAGTTCTTAATTAGCGGCGAAAGCCATGCGTCAAACGCGAAATAACCTAGCCAATAACCGGCAATGCCACCCAAGATAGATGCAATGGTAGTAATAAAGGCAAATTGCCAAGCCTTATTTGGCTGGGAAAGCGCCATTGGTGCAAGCATCACATCCGGTGGAATAGGAAAAAATACGGATTCCGAGAAGCTTAACCCACCTAAATACTTGGTTGCGTGACGATGTCGCGCCCAGCGCAATGCCATGTCATAACATGGCTCAAAAAGCTTCACATTAGCTCTCCTGCTATAAGAGGAACAAATCGAACCGATTCTATGGTCGATGTTTTTAGTTCACCCTCAATCCTGTCAATACAAAGCAACGATTGCTGTTCGTTACCTACGGGTATAATTAATCGCCCACCTTCTTTTAGCTGATCACACAAATCTTGCGGAAGACTAGCTGCTGCTGCAGTTACAATAATGGCATCATAAGGCCCTTTCGATTCCCAGCCCTTCCAACCATCACCATGTTTCATTGCAATATTGTGAAGGTCGAGTTGATTCATTCGACGTTTCGCATGAAATTGAAGAGACTTTATACGTTCAACGCTAAACACTTTAGCAAAAAGCTGCGCAAGGATAGCCGTTTGATATCCCGACCCCGTACCTATTTCTAGCACTTTTTCAGGTTTGTTGGGGCTATCAAGCAGTAGCTCGGTCATTTTCGCAACAATATAAGGCTGCGAAATAGTTTGACCTTGGCCTATCGGTAACGCGGTATTTTGATAGGCCTTGTGTTTAAGCGCATCGGGAAGAAAGCTCTCCCGCGGCGTGCCAGCAATGGCGTTTAGCACTGCCTGCGAACGTATTCCCTCGTTATAAAGCAGTTGTGCTAACGCGTCTCCTTTTCTAGAAGCTCTCATGATGTTGCGTACTTTCCTTTATTCTTATTAACAGCTACGCGAGATATGAATGGTTGCGCGCCACGCTTACTCGTTTTTTAAACCCTATTAATGGGGGATAAGGTTTCCACACATTCCCTAAGGACTGACGTTGCAAAACAGCCGCTAGGAAGCGCAAAGGAGATAGTAAATGTATCACCCTTACTCTGCCATTCAAGCTGTGAAGGCCAAATTTTTATTGCTCGACGTTCTTGCTCAACGCCGCATTGGCTCAAAAAGTCGATAACTTCACTATTTTGTTCAGCTACCGAGTGCTCGAGGGTTAATGCGTCTGTTTGACTAACGAGCGCACCTTTACCCCAAAGCGGTGCAGAGGGGCACACGTCTTTCGCGTCAAAACGAGCCTGCGCGTCTTGTTGCTCTTGCGAGCCTGTCGGCCCATTATTTATAAAAAAGCTATTTGAACCGCTAAGAACTAAAGCATCACCTTGGAGCACGCTGTCAAACAGACCTTGTTCTAAACGGGCAGACAACATCTCGTTGAATAACCAACTACGCAGCGCAGAAAGTGCCATAGAGCGTTTATTGCGGTGCCTGATGGTTTCGCCATTTACCATGCGTTCGGCCATGACAAGATTACCACCTCGTTGAACCTCACCCATATCATTTAAACGCATAACGCCGAAACGCTGTTCACCATAGTAATTGGGGACGCCGTGCTTTTCAATTTCTCGCAGGCGCTCCTCAATCGCTTCAGGATGCAGCACCTGACGTAACGTAATGGTAAAGTGGTTACCTTTTAATTGACCTGTACGTAGTTTTTTATTGTGGCGTATTTGTTTTAGTACTTTAACGCCTTCTAACTCAAAGTTGCTAAAGTCAAAATCCGGTTTGCCCGGTGCGTGAATACCGAACCACTGCTGAGTAACCGCATATTTGTCTTTGCGACCAGCGTAGGTTATTTGGCGCAAAGGAAGATTTACGAAGCGAGCCAGTTGCTCAGCAACAAAAGCGGTATTGGTATTCGTTTTTTCAACAAATACGAATTGATGTTCGCCTTCACCGCACGGCATATAGCCAAGGTCTTCTACAACTTGAAAGTCGTCAGCTTGAAATTTGAAAATGCCCGTTGATACAGGTTTTGCGTAATAATACTGCCAGTGGTCAGTGTGTAGCGGCTTCATAGTTTTTCCAGTAGTACTACAGCATGGGCGGCTATGCCTTCTTTGCGCCCAGTGTAGCCTAGCTTCTCAGTAGTGGTGGCTTTAACATTGATATCGTCAAGGTTTACGTTACAGTCCTTTGCGATAATTTCACGCATATGGCTTATATGTGGCGCCATTTTAGGCGCTTGGGCGACAATTGTCATATCTGCATTGCTGAGTCTGTAGCCCTTTTCACTGACTACATTAACGACATGACGGAGCAGAACGCGACTATCTGCACCAGCGTATGCTTCGTCAGTATCCGGGAAGTGCTTGCCAATATCTCCTAGTGCTGCGGCACCTAACATGGCGTCGCAAAGCGCATGTAGAAGTACGTCACCATCAGAGTGCGCAACGAGTCCCTGTTCATAATCAATGCTCACTCCACCAATTGTGATGGGGCCATCGCCACCAAATTTGTGTACATCAAAACCGTGTCCAATTCGCATTATGATTGTGCCTTTTGATTTCTCGCGCTATCACTTTTTTCTGTAAAGCTGTGTGCGCTAAATTTTTGCTTAAGATAAAATTCTGCCAAAGGGAGATCTGCCGGGTGCGTAATTTTGATATTCGCCGGGCTCGCGTTTACCAATGCCACCTTGTAACCCGCAAGCTCCATCGCTGATGCTTCGTCAGTAATATTAGCGCCGCGCGCTAATCCATCTAAAAGAGCAGCCTTTAGCCATTTTGCAGGAAAAAACTGCGGTGTGAGAGCATGCCACAAGCCATCCCTATCTTCAGTATGAGAAATCACATTGCCTGAAGAGGCAACACGTTTCATGGTGTCTCTAACTGGTGTAGCTAAAATACCGCCAGCAACGTCTTTGCTGTCCATTAATGCGATAAGAGAAGTAATGTCGGTATCTTCCACACAGGGTCTTGCGGCATCGTGTACCAAAGCCCAGTCGTTCTCACTTAGCATCATGATGCCGTTAAGCACACTATCTGCACGTTCTTTTCCGCCCTCAACAACGCGAATAGGCTTATCGCGTAATTTATAACTATCGAAGTAGACGTCGCCTGGACTTATTGCAACGACAACGTCGTCAATCTGCGGATGCGCCAATAATGCGTCAATCGTGTGTTCAAGGATCGTTTTGCCATTTAACGTGAGATACTGTTTGGGGCGGTCAGCTTGCATTCGGCTGCCAACTCCTGCTGCGGGGATGACCGCAACAACGCGGGGAGATGTCATTTTTTTCACTTAGAATCTGCGGGCAAAATACGGTAAAAGGTTTCTCCCTTTTTAATCAGCCCTAGTTCGTTTCGCGCCCTTTCTTCAATAGCCTCTAACCCTATCTTTAAATCATTGATATCGGCTTTGAGTAAGGCATTGCGTTGGGCAAGGTTCGCGTTTTGAAGCGCTTGCGATTGAACTTCTTGTTTTCGGTTGAAATAATCGGGAATACTGTTTTTTCCAAACCACAGTCTGTATTGCAGTAAACCTAACAGTACTAACAATACAATAGGAAGCCATTTACCTTGTAACACAGATTCACCTGACTATATGGTTGAGCGGAAAAAAACAGAGGCGCGATGCCTCTGCTGTGTCTTATTATGCCGCGAAGCGGCGTTGAGTCAAAGGTGCTTTACTCACCTTGCCCCAATTTCCCTTTTAATTTATCCAGTAATTTGTTTTTTTGCTGATCTACAACATTGCTAAGCTGCGCTTGAAGAAGCTCTTGAAGCGCGGCGCTGTCGCCTTGGGCTGCGCTCAGCATACTGTTTACATCAACGAGTTCACCAGATAAAAGCGATTGCTCGCTGCTAATCATGCTGTTGAGTTTGTTGTTAAGTTCATCGAGCTTATCTTTTTGGCTGCCGGTTAGCTGTGAAAGCGCCGCCTTAGCCAACTTGTTGTCAAGGTCAGACTTTATATTAAAGTCGGGGTCTGAAAGGGTGCCATCAAGCAACATGGTCATATTTAAACTCGTGAGAGTTTGAAGCGCTTGCGCGATAGCGCTGGTAACGTCGCTTGTACCTGTTGCTTCCATAACAAGCTGCTCAAGGTCAACTTCGCCTGTACCAGTAAGCATGTTATCAGTTACTTTCATCGAGCCATTGGTTTTCATCAAGGCAGACTTCAGCACAGCATTTAGCGTTTCATTGCCGCTGAATGGAATGTCAGACATATTTACACCGGCTAATTGCCACACTTGGCTGGCATCAACACCGTTGCCGTCAATCCAGAATTCACCGCTAGAGGTAAATGATTTTAATAAGTCTCCCGCTGCCTCAATAGTAAAGGTAGTAGGGTTGCCAAAGACTTCGTGAACGTTAGTAATGTTATTCCACTTACTGATAATAGATTCGTTTTGCCATAGCACTGACACGTTCGCTTCTTTTACAAGAATTGAGGGCACTTCGGTAGGTGCTTCGCTTTTTTCTTCCCCTTGAATGAGCGGCATCACGATTTGCATTGCAGACATTAAGTATTCGGTGTATTCGGCGGCTTTATCGCCAAATACAAAATAGGTAACCTGAGAAAGGGCAGCTTGATCGCCAGCTATAACACCTTGAAGCAGGGCGTAATCTTCTTGCGGGGCTTTTTTAAGTGCCTCAACACTCTCGCTTAATGCTTTCTTGGCGTCGCTGGCTTTTTCAGTAAAGTTACTTATAAGCGCGCGATCGGCCTGCATTTCTTCTTTCAACTTGTCGAATGCCGACTTGGCTTGTACCAATGCTTGCGGGTCTTTGTAGTTGGTCTCTTTCAGTTGTGCGACCTGAGTTTTATAGTATTCAATGCGTTTTTTATCAGGAAGTGATTCGTAGTCAGCTTTAAGGCCTTCACCATAAGTAGCGTAAGCAGCTTTGGCGTTTTCAATCGCCGCTGTGGTTTTTAATGGATTTCTAGCAAGTAGCTCATCTACCGTGGGGACAGCCTCTTTCGCTTTTGCTTTAATTTCGTTAAACGACAATGAGCGCTGTGGGACGCGATAAACCTCGCCTTGTGAAGGGCGCTCGGTATCGAATTGTACCTCTAGCAGGTTGAGATTGTTTACGATAACTTGATCATCAAGCAGAGGCTTTAATTCTACATCGGCATTAGCCTCGCCTACGAACACTTGATTGTGAGAAGGCTTGGTAGGGTTAGTTAACGCAATACCCTTAAGTGTAACCGTTGTGGGAAAAAGGGAGTGGTCGAATTCATCGATATTAACTTCAGCGCCATAGGACTCGCCCAATTTCGACTCAAGAATCGACTTAATAATGGTGTTGGCAAACAAAAAGTACACAAGGAACAACAACACAAAAAAACCAACAACCCACAGTAAAATAGGCTTACCCTTTGAACCACTACTCATATTTCAACTCCTTGATATTAAAGCACTTGGCAACTTTTGCTTTTGCACTTCATTTTTTGCGCTTGCTCTTGAAATCGTCAGAAAGCGTGCGAAAGACCGCTAACATTGGTTCCAATCAGTGTAATGCAGACAGCAGCAATCTTCCATACGTAGCGAGCATACAGAATGTTTAATTGAGCGGTTATTTTGCAATCAACACTGTAGAGCTTGATTACGACATATCGTTTTTCAAATTTGAAATGCTTGAAGTTGCCCTACAACTTGGCGCTGAGGTAGCCTATTTAACATAGGAAGCGGTGTGTGAGGCAGCCTTTACTTATCGAAAGTAAAGGCCAGCCACTTTTTAGACTTTTATTATTAAAAATATATCTACTCTGCATCGGTCAAGCGTTCTTCCATAGCGAACGCTAATATCACACGATTTATAATTTAAAGCGGTTTGCAATATCCATGATCGATAAACAACTGCTGCGTAATGCCTGACTGGCGGCCGCTAATTCGTCTGCAGTGCGCAGGCTAATATCAGCAGCACCCGATAGCGCGTTAATACGCATGTTGGCCTCGGTAGCGGCCTCTGCCTGTTGCTCAGTGGCTCTTGCTATCTCGCTACTCATATCAGCAATCTCTGTCATTAAGCGGTCGGCTTCTTGCAAGTTTATATTTGCTTGAATGGCATTATCAACGGTTTTGGTAGAGGCTGTTTGACTGACTTTCACAGCGTCTACTGCGCTTTTCGCGTTGCTTTGTAATTTTTCAATCATAGCCTGTATTTCATCGGTACTTTGACCTGTGCGACTGGCTAGTGTACGAACTTCATCGGCGACGACAGCAAAACCTCTACCTTGTTCACCAGCCCGGGCCGCTTCTATAGCAGCATTTAAAGCCAGTAGGTTGGTTTGTTCAGCTATACCCCGAATTACATCAAGCACCGCCCCAATACTTTCTGTTTGTGCAGCCAGCTCAGTTACCACACGGCTAACACTTTCAATATCAGAGGTTAATGAGCGAATGTCTTCTACAGTGCTATCTACTACCGCTGCACCCTGTTGCACATTTGTTCTTGCGCTGCTAGTACTCTTCTCGGCTGAATCGGCATTGCTACTCACGTCATTTATCTGCGTTGTCATCTCTTCCATTGCCGCAGCAACTTGAAGCATATTTTCGTTCTGTGTTTGGGCCTGCGCGTTACTGTTTTGACTGGACGACTCTACTAACTCTGCCTGCTGAGTGAGCGAATTAATGTTTTCACGAATACCCAATAAGGATTGACGCATTTTTTCAGTATATTCATTAAAGTAGCGTGCTAATCGCGTAATTTCGTCTTGCCCTGATTCTGGCAGAGAACGGGTTAGGTCACCTTCACCTTGCGAGATATCCTTCATCCGTTCTGTAACTTCTTGAACCGGTTTTACAATACTGCCGCCAATAACAAAAATAAGCAGAACCACTAAAATAATACTCACCACACAGAATACAATAATGACGTTACGCAAATGGGCGTATTCTTTTTCAAGATTTGTCAGATAAATCCCTGAACCTACCGTCCAACCCCACGGTTTAAATTCTTTCACGTAAGAGATTTTATCTGTTGGGACTTCTTCACCTGGGAGTGGCCATACGTAATCAACGAAACCGTCGCCTTGCGCCTTTACCCTTTGTGCCATTTCAACAAAAAATGGCTTTCCGTTGCCGTCTTTGAAAGTGCGTAGATCCTGCCCGTCGAGCGCTGGCTTGATTGGATGCATAACCATGGAGGGGGTTTGATCTTGGATCCAAAAGTAGTTGCTGCCGTCGTATCTGAGGGCTTTGACGGCGGCGAGTGCCTGACTTTTAGCCGTGTCTTCAGCTACACCCTCTTGCTCAGCAAAGCTGGCGAGCATAGTGTGAACGACTTCGACGAGGTGCTGATTTTCATCATATGACTTTTGTTTTAGAGCTTCGTAGTGCCTGTTTAAAACCAGCGCTGTAAGTAAAACAAATAACAGCGTGATGAGCGCTGCGATGATACCTAGGCGCTGTATCAAACTAAATTTTCTTAACCACATAAGGCAAAACCTAACTATTAATTCTAGTTTTACCTAAGTGTAGACGTTTTTTTATTAAATGCTTTTTTCTAACAGCTTAAAAATACGTGTCTAAAATCATATGTTTTTTACAATTTAAAGGCTTCGTGAAGCAGTAAGAAAAACGATAAAAAAATGTGTCTGCGACATGTTATTAAATGTCATCTAACCCACTGGCTATGCAGCTTGACACGGGTTTGAAAAAACTTTGTTGACAGGGGCTTGGCAGGGCTTTTTTCTGTGCTACCATCCGCGCAAATTTGGCGCCGTCGTGATCTTCATCCAAAAGTATAAAGTTTAAAGATTAACGATACGTCAAAGCAGGGTTTCGACTTTGCTTGTTTTTTCCACGCTTCCATGTAACCGTGAGTAGTCATACACGGCGGGAACGCTTTTTATTACAGCTATTTCTATGAAAGGGTTGCGATGCTCATTAACGACACACTTCATACAACTTCACCCCTACGCCAGCGCATAAGAGACTACTATCGCATTAGTGAGTCAGTGGCTGTAGATCAAATTCTTCCTATTGCCGAAGTTAATCCTCGTGCGCGCAGTCGCGCGTGGGAGAGAGCGCGAAAGATGGTGCTACAAATTCGCCGCGAACAAGAAGGGCACGGTGGCGTAGACGCACTCTTGAACGAGTACTCGTTGTCTACTGCCGAAGGCGTGGTATTGATGTGCTTGGCCGAAGCTTTGCTACGCGTGCCAGACAAGGCTACCCAAGATGAACTTATTCGCGACAAACTCTCCCAAGGACAGTGGACGCCGCACCTTGGCAATTCAGAGTCGTTGTTTGTAAACGCATCTGCGTGGGGCTTGTTGTTCACCGGCAATATGGTGAACTATGCCGACAAGCGTAAGAAAGAACAGTTTGGCCTGCTGAAGCAAACACTTGGACGCTTGGGTGAACCTGTTATTCGCCGTGCAATGAACATTGCCATGCGCGTTATGGGTCGTCAATTTGTTATGGGCGAAACCATTGAGGATGCAGTCGACCGCGCTAAAGAGAAAGAAACCAAAGGGTACGTGTACTCGTACGACATGCTTGGTGAAGGCGCACGAACTATGCGCGACGCTGAGCGTTACTACGATGCATACGTGAAGGCGATAAAGGTTATTGGTAAAGCGGCCAACGGACGCGGACCAAAGCGTTCGCCGGGCATTTCAGTAAAGCTTTCTGCTATTCATCCACGTTTTGAATTTTCACACCGCGAACGCGCAATGGAAGAAATTCCTCCGCGTTTAAAAGCGCTGTGTATGATGGCGAAAGAATACGATATTGGTTTAACGGTAGACGCTGAAGAAGCGGATCGTCTTGAACTTTCTTTAGATATCATCGAAGCCGTATTTCGCGATGAAGACCTGAACGGTTGGACAGGCTTTGGCTTGGCCGTACAGGCCTACCAAAAACGCGCAATCCACGTTATAGAGCACTTACGTGAACTTACCCTTGAGGTAGGTCGCCCATTGATGGTGCGTCTGGTTAAGGGGGCATACTGGGATACGGAAATTAAGCTTACCCAGCAAGCAGGTCTTGAAGAGTTTCCTGTATTTACTCGTAAGTCATCAACCGACGTGTCATACCACGCCTGTGCAAACCGCTTACTTGAATACCGCGATACTATTTACCCGCAGTTTGCGACACACAATGCTTACACCGCATCGGTGATTGTTGAGCTTGCTGGTGATGACAAAGAAGGTTTTGAGTTCCAGTGTCTACACGGTATGGGCGATACCCTTTACGATCAGGTGGTAACACAGGATAAGATTCAATGTCGCGTTTACGCGCCTGTGGGTGAACACGAAGATCTATTGGCCTACCTAGTACGTCGTCTTCTTGAAAACGGCGCGAACTCGTCGTTTGTAAACGCCATCGTTGACGACGAAAAACCGGTTGAGTCTTTGCTCGAAGACCCAGTAGAAAAAACGCAGCGCTTGAAGGTGCGTTATAACAAGTTAATAAAAACTCCACGTGGGCTGTATGCGCCTGAGCGCGATAACTCGCGTGGTTTAGACCTTACCGACACGAATGCTGTTACTGCTTTGAAACATGAACTAGAGCGTTGGCAGGACTACTACAAAGCCAATGGCGAAATACCGGAAGGCGCTACGCCCGTATTAAACCCTCTGGATCACAGCGACATTGTTGGTTATCACCATTACGCGACGCCAGACGATATGCGTAAGGCGTTAGATGACGTTGATGCAGGTTTTGAAGCTTGGTCTAAGCGTGATGTGAGCGAACGCGCTGAAATTCTAAATCGCACGGCGGATGCGCTTGAGCGTCATATGGCCGAGCTTATTGCTATTTGTATGCGCGAAGCGGGTAAAGTTGCGCAAGACAGTATAGATGAAGTACGTGAAGCGGTAGACTTCTGCCGTTATTACGCAGTACGGGCTGAAGAACTAGCGGAAGATCAGCGTTTGCTACCTCGCGGCGTGGTTTTGTGTATCAGTCCATGGAACTTTCCATTAGCCATATTCCTAGGGCAAGTTACCGCGGCGTTAGCAACGGGTAATACGGTTATTGCTAAACCTGCTGAACAAACCAGCATCATCGCCCAGCGCGCAGTAGACATTATGCACTCGGTAGGTTTACCGGAAGATGCATTAAAACTTATTGTATCGCCAGGTAAAGAAGTGGGTGAAACCTTACTGCCAGATGAGCGCATTAAAGCGGTAATGTTCACAGGTTCAACGCAAACGGGAACGCTTATTTCTCAGGTGCTGGCAGAGCGCGGCGGCGAACAGGTACCACTTATTGCAGAAACGGGCGGTCAAAACTGTATGATTGTCGATTCAACTGCACTGCCAGAGCAGGTGGTTGATGATGTCATTCGCTCTGGGTTCCAGAGCGCCGGCCAGCGCTGTTCTGCACTTCGTGTGCTTTACGTTCAGGAAGAAATTGCTGACGATCTTATCGAAATGCTTATTGGCGCGATGAAAGAGCTGACGGTAGGTGACCCAACACAGCTTGCTACCGATGTTGGCCCTGTTATTGACGAAAAAGCGTTGAAGAGTTTGACCGACCATCAACAAGCGATGGAAGATAAGGCGAAATTACTTTATCGCTCGGAAATGCCTGCGACGTTTAAAAAAGGAACCTTCTTCCCACCAACGTTGTATGAAATTAAGAACATCGATGTGCTAGAAAAAGAAGTATTTGGTCCAGTGGTTCACATTGTGCGCTTCAAGTCGAAAGAACTTGATAACGTGCTAGAGCAAATTAACGGCACAGGTTACGGCCTAACGATGGGTATTCATTCGCGCATTGAAGAACGCGCTAATGAACTGGCCGCAAAGAGCCGTGCAGGTAACGTTTATATTAACCGCGATATTATTGGGGCTATTGTTGGCGTTCAGCCATTCGGTGGTCGTGGTTTATCTGGAACGGGTCCAAAAGCAGGTGGTCCAAACTACTTATCTCGTTTGATGATGGAGCGCGCGACACCTAAGCCTTCACATATCGATGATGTAGATGGCACAGATACAGCGCTAGTAGGTGATGAAGAGATTGCTGAGCGCGCGCATGTGATAATGGATAAAGCCAAAGCAGTAGAAGTTCAGTGGCGTCATACGCCGTTGAATGACCGTATTTCGATGGTGCGTCAGCTTCTGGCGAAAATCGCGAAAGTCGACATCGTTGATGAGCTTGCAGATGATTTAAACCGCACGTTGGCGACAGCCCGTCAGCAGCTAATAAGCGTTGAGCGCAAACTCGCTAAACCACAAGTTCTGCCAGGGCCAACAGGTGAGTCGAACAAGCTTTACCTAGAGCCGCGCGGTATTCTGGTCTGTTTTGCCGATAAAGAAGTAACGTTTGAATACTGGTTGTTGTCTGTAGTAACAGCACTTTCAACCGGCAACCCAGTAGTGTCAGTGGTATCTGAGATTTTC
Organism: Alteromonas sp. KUL150; assembly: GCF_009811475.1. Taxonomy (NCBI): domain Bacteria; kingdom Pseudomonadati; phylum Pseudomonadota; class Gammaproteobacteria; order Alteromonadales; family Alteromonadaceae; genus Alteromonas; species Alteromonas sp. KUL150. Next base: position 45,794 of record NZ_BLIJ01000055.1, on the reverse strand, counting down.
TATGAAGAAGCGGTAGAAATTCAGAACAAGTTTGAATCGACGGGTGCACCTAAAGGTTTGTTCCAAGTGGCCCGTCTAGCTCACTTAGATACGTTATTGATGGATGAAGATTTAGCAGGTGTTGTAGTAGATTCAAGCACTGAACGTACAGCTCGAATCTCGGCTATGTTGTCATCTCGCAAAGGCGCAATACTGCCTGTTATCACAGCAGAATATAACGATAACCTTATTCAGCGTTTGATGACTGAAAAAACGATCAGCATCGATACAACAGCATCGGGTGGTAACACCTCACTGATGACCCTTGTTGAAGATGATGAATAAATAAAGGGAATAATGCTTCACGAATAAAAATGGCCAGCAGTATGCTGGCCATTTTTTTGCTATCTTGTTCCTGGCGACGCCAAAATGCGTTCAGGTTACATCCATTCGCTATTTCGACGTTTGCGCTTTGGAAGGTAGGTTATCAACACGCCAAGTAGAATACCGATACCGGCTACCATGCCACCACGGGTAAACCATGTCACCAATTCATCCTTGCTTGCACTTTCAACTTGTGCGGTAAGTCGAATAATTTGAGATGCCTGTTCGTCATTGGTAGTAGTAAGCTTAGACACCTGCTGACGAGCGTCGTTAAGCTGCTGACGAAGCTTTGCATTTTCCGACTGTGCCGACTGCAGACCACTTTGGCTTTGAGCAAGCTTTTCGCTAATGATGGGTAGCTGTTCTGCCTGTGACATTGTGTTAGACACAAATTTACTTTCTACCCAGCCTTTACGACCCTCAGGATCAGTAACCTGCGTAAACTCAGCGTCATTGTCTCTTGCTAGAACAGTAATAGGCGTCCCGGCTTCAATTGAACCTAGAATGCGATAATTGCGACCAGGTCCGGTATGCATAAAGATAAACAAATCATCTCTTATATAGTGTGATGAAGACGCTTCTAAATCAGCGGTATCTTGTAGCGAAAATGCTTGAAAAGAGCATGCAATAAGGGCTGCTGCTAACCACTTTCGAATCATATGAAGTCCAATTTAAGAATTTAAAACGTGAAGATGGTATTGGTTGACCGCCATAAAGGCAAGTTTGTTCCACTTTTGTCTAAATTTAGAAGACCAGAAAAACGCTGTAGCATTGCGAAAAGTATGTGACAGAGGTATGGTGTCAGCATCATAAGCTGTGCCTTGCGCAACCATGTCAGAAATAGAATTAAAATTTGTAACAGGTGACGATGCTCACCAAGCGTTTACTCAACGGGTCCTCCCTCTTTTTGAAAACCACAGTATAAACGTCAATTCACATCGCGAAATGCGATTGGAAAATGACTACTACGACACGGATAAACTCGACTTTCAAAATAATAAAATGGGGTTTAGAGTTCGTGGAAATAACGGTGAGTACGAGCAAACCTTGAAGACCAACGGTGTAGTAAGCGGCGGCTTACACAAACGTATGGAATATAACGTTGCCTTGGAAAACTCACGTCCTGATTTGGCCTTGTTCGATAATAACGTGTGGCCGCAGGGGTGGGATATAGCTGCAAAAAATGCCAGCTTATCAAAGCAATTTAGTACCCATTTCACGCGAAATGCGTACGTGGTCACTATCGGCGATAGCGTTGTTGAAATCGTGCTGGATTGTGGCGAGGCGACAACAGAAAAGGCCAGTTCATCGATTAACGAGATAGAGCTTGAGTTAATGTCTGGCGATATAAACAGTCTGTTTTCGCTGGCCGCGCTAATAAATAACAATATGCCAGTTAGGCTTAGCGATGTCTCTAAAGCAGCACAAGGGTATCAACTGCTCCACGGCTTCAATGCAAAAATACGTCATTTACCGGACTTTCTCTCACTAGAAGAAAGTACCACAACAGAAGATGCGTTTTGTCATGCTGTACAAACCGCATTGGCCCATTGGCAGCATCATGAACATGTGTTTTGTGAAAGCGGGTCCATTAAAATGCTTGGGGAAGTTGCGAAAAGCGTTCGACTGCTGCTACAAAGCGTATCGCTTTATCTCCCGGTGTTGCAATGTCCAGAATTATTAACCCTGCATCAAAAGCTAGTGGCTCATGCAGAAAAGTGGGGATGGCAAGATGATCTGCAGAGCCTTCGCTATCTTCTCTCTAAGAAAAGCATGTTTAGTAAAACATTGAGCAAGCATCCCGCTGTGGTTAGTTATCTTCAAGGGCGTCAGGCAGGGTTGATGCATGCTCATGAGCCCGAAAAGTTGTTTTTTGACAACGAAGCGACCGATATCAAACTCTTGGCCATCAGCCTGATACAAAACAAACCTTGGCAAAGTGAGGCGACAGGCTTCGACCATCCTGTGCTTGAGCACGCAAAAGGGTGGTTGTCGCAGGGGTGGCAGACAGTTCAACAAAGCATGCCGCTTAGCAAAACCATGGGACCTGTTAACTATAGCGCGGTGGAAATTGTGCTTAGGCAGACTCTATGGAGTGGGTTTCTTTTAGGCGACTTGTTTGTAGAGGAGCGCGGAAATTTTCGTGCTCCCTGGTTAGATCTGCTTACCGGTATTGATGAGCTCAACGCACTCTTAATGCTGAAGCAGTCGATAGATGATGCCGAGGTTGATTCTCACAATGAAGTGCGTAAATGGACAGCGGAAAAACTGTCTACGCTTATTCGCATTATGGAACGAACGCGTTCTGTTGCGATGCAGCGCGACATTTACTGGTAGCCGGGCTAAATGGGTAAGTTTCCAGATGGCAGTGTAATTCTCATGGACGGAGGGCGCTGATGACCTCAGCTATTTTTAGTTACATTCTCTACGCGTCGATAGGCATTTATGTATTCGGGCTAGCACGTTTAATTTTGCGAAAAGAGGGATTACGCAATAAGCGCTGGCTGAGCGCTGCTTTTATTTGCTGGCCTCTTTTCATGTTAGATGAATGGTTGCGCCTAGCTTCAGCTACCGAATTTGCTTTTGTTTATGGCTTATCAGACGTGTTTGCAGTTATAGCTATCACCTGTTGCTATCGAGCAATTAAGCCCATGTTATTGGCTTACCCCTCATCAAGAAAGCGATTGTGGTGGCCAGTGATTATTACCGCTGTATTTCAGAGCACCGTGCTTTTAATCCCCATTGAAGACAAACAGCAGTGGCTAGCAGCTTCTCCCACGGGGCAGCCATTACTGCTATGGCCTGCCTATATCGCGTCGCTGTTAACTGGGTTTAGTGTATTGCTGATAGGTATCTTAATTACTGAGCATATTCAGATGTATCACAGGCATCTTCCAGAGCAGGCTGTGGATATTAAAAACCTAAAAATGCCCAAGTTGGCTGGCGTGATGGGAAGTTTAGTGGGAGTGGCATTTATGAGTATTTTGCTTGTTACCGCCGCTACGTTTGGCTTTTTCCCTGTACCGTTTTGGGAAAGCTTTCATCATTTAATGATAGGTACGGCATTATTGGTCGTGCTGTTTTCGCTAACGTTCATACGACGCACGTCGCCGTCTCCTTTAGACTATGAACGGTTAGACGAAGGTAAAGCGTCACCTTATGAGAATAGTAGTGTTATCTCTAAGGCCGAGCGCTACACCATAGGTTCAAAAGCGTACAAAAAGCGATTTTTAACGCTAGATGAATTTTGTAAGGGGGCTGACATTGACCCCACATCGCTAGCATTGGCCTTACAGCTGACAGAGCGTAAAAACTTCAGGCGGTTTATTTTCCACTATCGCCTCGAATACGCAAAAAACGTGTTGCTGCGCAGTGACGCCAAGCTTGAAGCGGTTGCAAAGCGGATTGGGGTGAATTCAGAAAAGTTTCTGAGCGACTATTTGGTGAAGCACCTCGATACGACAACGCTAAAATAGGTGGCACGACCGCTGCCACCGCTAACCGCCAAAGGCGTTTGACAATATCTGGTGGGTGAATGTCTTACGCAAATAAAACCCTCGCGGGCGTGTTTTTATGCGCTGGCCTTCTTGTCCTAACGCATCTGTGAGTACTTTGCCGTTCGCAGCTTTCGGCCGGATATGCAGTGCTACGCCCTGGCGAGAGGTGATCGTCTCAACCTGTCCTGTAGAAATTTGCTCAACTAATTCTTCCCAGTCGCTTCGTAACAGCGCATCTTCATGTACATTGGGTCGCCAATAAAAACCGGTAGCGACTCTTCTCTGCCCAAGCGGAATGGCTCTATCTCCTTCAATAGGCAACCACAAAACTTGCTGTAATTTATTGCGCACATTTGAAGTTTCCCATGTAATGCCAGGGGGCATGAGCAGCGGTGCAAAACATACATATGTTGTTTCTAATGGCGAAAAATTAGCGTCAATGGGTATAGTTTTCAATTCAATACCCAGCTCAGGGAAGTCTTGCTGAGGTTTTGAGCCTGCACTCGCCCCTAACCATTTTTCTATGAGCATGCCTGGCCAGCCTTTGTGACGCTGAAGATTAGCTGGAATAGCGATATTTGCCATCTCGGCTAACTCTCCCAATGACAAACCTGCAATAGCATGACATCGCTGTAGAAGGCTTTCTGGTGACGTTGGCGGAGATGATGGGGGTTGCATAAATGTCGTTATTTCCTATTTGAGCGGCGATGGCGAACATTAAAGCTATGATTGGAGCATAGTTTATGGAAGAATGAAAACATATAACAGTATAGTGTGCCCGGGAGTCTATGTGATAGATGCCGATGGATTCCGTGCGAATGTGGGCATAGTGATTTGCAACAAAATGGGTCAAATATTTTGGGCAAGACGTTATGGTCAACATTCATGGCAGTTCCCTCAAGGCGGAATTGATGAAGGGGAAACTGCCGAACAAGCTATGTACCGCGAGCTTCACGAAGAAGTAGGGCTGACACCGAAAGATGTCACTATTTTAAGTGTTACCCGCAACTGGCTGAGATATAAATTGCCTAAGCGATTAATTCGTCAGGGCAGCAACCCTGTTTGTATAGGGCAAAAACAAAAATGGTTCTTGTTGCAGCTTGATTGCAACGAGCGAGATGTCAATGTACTCAAAACGGGTCATCCAGAGTTTGATGACTGGAGGTGGGTAAGTTACTGGTATCCGATAAGAAACGTTGTATCGTTTAAGCGAGACGTTTACAGACGAGTAATGAAAGAGTTCTCGCCTGTGGTCATGTCTGCGCAGCATCGTCCACCACAACGCCAAAACGTAGTGCCACACAAACGTGGTAAAAAGCGCAGGCGCGGCTAAACATGCGGAAGATTGCTATGCGCGGGTGTAAGCAGCGAGTAAACAAGGAGTAACCGGTGAGCCCTCAAAGCCAGCAAGGCGCAATGCTAACTACATTAAAACGTATCGTGCAGGAAATTAGTCAAATTTCTGCTCTCGATACGGCGTTGTTTCGGCTTGCCTCGCGTGTTAAGCAAACGCTAAATGTGGACTCTTGTTCCATCTATCTCGCTGACTACGAGGCGCAAGAGTTCATACTAAAAGCTACCGACGGTCTTCACCCAGACGCCGTAGAGCAAGTTCGCATTGGTTTCTCAGAAGGCCTCATTGGTCTTGTAGGACAACGAGAAGAACCTCTCAATATTGTTAATGCACCTAGCCACCCCAGGTTTAAGCACTATCCCGAAGTAAAAGAAGAAAAGTACAACGCTTTTTTGGGCACACCTATCATCAATCAAAGGCGTGTGCTTGGCGTTATTACGCTCCAGCAAGCTGAAATGCGACGCTTCAGCGAAGATGAAGAGGCGTTCTTGGTTACTTTGGCCGCGCAGCTAGCGTTGGAAATCACTAATGCCGATATTCGCGGTGCGCTGACACTCTCAAATTCAAATGACAACACTGCCCGACAAAAAAATGTGCGGGGCATTGCAGGCTCCCCAGGGTTAGCGATTGGTAAAGGGGTGTCGCTAGACAAGTCAATTAACCTGAAAAACTGGGTGGTAAAACGGACCGATTCTCCGTTAGAGCAAATTCAATTATACCGCAAAGGGGTTGAGGTAACGCGAGGCCATGTGGACGCATTGTCTAATGGACTTGATGAAGCCATTCCCGATGACGTTAAGTCTATATTTCAGCTCTATCATCACCTGCTCGATGCAAATAGTTTGGGAAGAGAGGTTGAGGAAAAAATTCGCGAAGGTTGGGATGCGGCATCATCACTGAAAATGGTCATAGAAAGCTATGCTGCTCGTTTTCGTGCGATGGACGACCCTTACATGCAAGAGCGTGCCATTGATATTGTTGACTTGTCAGACCGTATATTAGCCAACATTTTGTATGAAGCTAACGGTCAAAAAGTTACAGAGAAGGTCATCACAAAAGCCAGTATCTTGGTGGCTGATGAGGTTTCAGCGCCAATGCTTGCCGAGTTTCCAAGAGACAAGCTCAACGGCATTATTTCTATTCGTGGTTCTAACAACTCTCACGCTGCAATTTTAGCAAGAGCTATGGGCGTGCCCGCCGTGATGGGCTGTCAAAATGTAACGCCTGCGCTTTTGGAAGACAAAGAAATTCTGCTTGATGGCTACTCTGGTGAAGTCATTATTTCCCCTGAGCGCAACATAAAAACAGAGTTTATTCAGCTCATTGAAGAAGAGTCGGCGATCGCCGAAAAGATTGATGCAGAGGCTGATAAACCGTGTGAAAGCGTAGATGGCTGCAGAATGTCGCTCTATATTAATGCTGGCCTATCTGCTGAAGTTGAATTAAACGCAGAGCAAATTGGTGCTGGTGTAGGGCTTTATAGAACTGAAATCCCTTTTATGCTTCGAGAGCGGTTCCCCTCAGAACAAGAGCAGGTCGAATTGTATCGCCAAGTGTTAGAGGCTGCGCCCACATTACCCATCACTATGCGTACCTTAGACGTGGGAGGTGATAAGCCATTACCTTATTTTCCAATTAGCGAGGAAAATCCATTTCTGGGGTGGCGGGGTATTCGTCTAACGTTGGATCATCCTGAAATTTTCTTGGTTCAAGTACGCGCTATGCTTCGAGCAAGCGTTGGGCTAAGTAACCTACAAATAATGTTGCCAATGATTTCCACCGTGTCTGAAGTGCAAGAGGCAAAGCGACTTATTAATCAGGCATTTTACGAGATATCTGATGAAATAGCCGAGTCAGGAGAGACCCTGAACAAACCTAAGTTAGGTATCATGCTTGAAGTACCTTCTGTACTTTATCAATTACCTCAATTGGCTAAGCACGTCGACTTTTTCTCGGTAGGCAGCAATGACTTAACCCAGTATTTACTAGCGGTAGATAGAAACAATACGCGAGTAGCTGGTCTCTATAACAGTTATCATCCTGCGGTATTAGGTGCGCTTTACGATGTGGTGCAAAAAGCTAATCAGAATCAGGTGCCAGTGACTATTTGTGGCGAAATTGCTGGTGAGCCTGCTGGCGCACTACTGTTAATGGGGATGGGATACCGCCGATTGAGTATGAATGGTTTTAACTTGAGGAAGATCAACTGGCTTATTCGAAAAGTCACGTTAGATGAGTGTAAGCAGTTACTTTCGCTGGCACTTACCTCTGTGAATCAAGAAGAAGTCTTTGTGCACTTGAATAAATATCTTGAAACAAAGGGCCTTGGAGGCCTTATCCGAGCAGGTGCGTAAGGAATGGACCCACTCGTTGTTATCATAGTCAGTTGTCTGATTCTAGGTTCCGTTGTTGGCATTCTCGCGGGAATGCTCGGCATTGGCGGTGGTCTTATTATCGTGCCTGCGCTGTCGTATTTGCTTATTCACTTTATGGGAATGACCACTGAAACCGTCATGCCTGTTGCTATTGCTACTTCGCTTTCAACCATTATTTTTACAGGCATGTCCTCGGCGCGCGCTCATTACAAACTCGGTAATATTCAACGTAGAGTGGTGCTTTACACGGGCTTGGGCATTGCCGTTGGCGCTATTATAGGCGCACAGGTGGCAAGTCATATATCCGGTGAGCTCCTAAAGGATATTTTTGCCGTACTAGTTATTTTAATTGCACTGCAAATGATATTCGGGAAACAAAAAGCGTCCGAAAACGAAGCGTCTAACGGCACCTTATCCTTCGTGGGTGGTGGCGCTGGTTTACTAAGTGCGTTGATGGGCATAGGTGGTGGTGCATTGCTGGTGCCTGCTCTAGTATGGTTTCGTGTTAATGTACGCGCAGCTATCGGCTGCGCCGCTTTTTGCGGCTTAGTTATTGCAGTTTTTGGAACCACTAGTTTTGTTATTGCAGGGTGGAATGCGATAGATGTACCAGAACACAGTTTGGGTTATGTTTATTTACCTGCCACAGCTGGTATTGTTGCTACCTCGATGTTCACCGCAAATATTGGCGCGAAGCTTGGACAGCGCGTGAACGTTCGCATATTGAAAGCGATGTTGGCATGCTTGCTGGTTCTCGTAAGTATTAGAATGATTTTAGGAATTGAATAAAGTAATGGAACAGAGCAGTTATCTGGTATTCCCCAGTATCGACCCCGTTATCTTCAGTATGGGCCCGTTAAGTGTTCGTTGGTACGGTCTAATGTACCTTGTGGGGTTTATCGCCGCCTATCTATTGGCACAAAAGCGCCTGTCACAAACGAATTGGAGTCGCGAGCAGCTAAGCGATTTACTTTTCTGGAGCTTTGTCGGCGTTATTTTAGGTGGCCGTATCGGTTACGTATTCTTTTATCAGTTTGGCATGTTCCTCGACGACCCGCTGTATCTTTTTAAGATTTGGGCTGGCGGTATGTCATTCCACGGTGGATTACTTGGAGTATTGGCGGCGCTGTTTTGGCGAGCGAAGTGTATGAACACGACTTTCCTGAGATTAGGGGACTTTGTTGCGCCACTTGTACCGATTGGGTTAGGTGCAGGGCGAATTGGAAACTTCCTTAACGCAGAGCTTTGGGGGCGCAGTACCGATGTGCCATGGGCGGTTATATTTCCGAATGCGGGTAATGTGCCTCGCCATCCCTCTCAGCTCTACGAGTTTGCGCTAGAGGGGGTTTTACTCTTTATTATTCTATGGCTTTATTCTGCTAAAAAGCGCCCAGTAGGGGCAGTCAGTGGTTTATTCTTATTAGGCTACGGAAGTTTCCGTTTTATCGTTGAGTTTTTCAGAGAACCCGACGCTCATATTGGCTTATATCAAATGGGCCTAAGCCAAGGACAACTTCTTTGTTTACCTATGATTGCTTTAGGAATAGGATTATTAGTACGCGCATATACGCGTGGAAAAGGCCGTGTTGAACAGTAAATAAGTATAAGAATAACGATGAAAGAATATCTCGCATTAATGCGCCATGTACGTGATACGGGTGTGAAAAAGGAAGATCGAACTGGTACGGGTACGTTAAGTGTATTTGGCTATCAGATGCGATTTAACCTCCAAGAAGGTTTTCCGTTGGTGACCACGAAGAAGTGCCACCTTAAATCAATTATTCATGAGCTGCTTTGGTTTCTAAAAGGCGAGACTAATATCGCCTATTTAAAAGAACACGGCGTGAAAATATGGGATGAGTGGGCAACTGATGAGGGTGAACTTGGCCCTATTTATGGCCACCAGTGGCGCAGTTGGGATCGGGGCGATGGCACATCGGTAGATCAAATCGCAGAAGTGGTAGAGCAAATCAAAACCAACCCTGACTCTCGACGTCTTATCGTGAGCGGGTGGAATCCAGCGGTTTTGCCAGACACCAATTATTCTCCAAAAGAAAATGCGGCAATGGGTAAACAGGCTTTGCCCCCTTGTCACACGCTGTTCCAGTTCTACGTGCTTGACGGAAAGCTAAGCTGCCAGCTGTATCAACGCAGCGGCGACATTTTCTTGGGCGTGCCATTTAATATTGCAAGTTATGCACTTCTCACCATGATGATTGCCCAAGTTTGCGATCTGGAGCCGGGTGATTTCATACATACACTGGGTGATGCGCACTTGTACTCAAATCACCTTGAACAGGTGGAGCTGCAGCTTAGCCGCGAGCCGTTTGCGCGTCCCACAATGGAAATAAACCCGGAAGTTAAAGACATCTTTGGGTTTTCTTTTGACGACTTCACGCTTAAAAACTACCAGTCACATCCACACATCAAAGCCCCCGTCGCAGTTTAAGGAGTTACCATGAGTACTCCAATATTGATTTGCGACGACTCGGGTTTCGCAAGGCGTCAAATGGCGCGTAGTTTGCCTGATAATTGGGATGTAGATGTTTCTTTTGCTGAAAATGGCGAACAGGCGCTAACGCTTATTCGAGAAGGCAAAGGAGATGTAGTTTTTTTAGATCTCAATATGCCGGTTATGGATGGCTATCAAACAATGGAAGCTATCCGTAAGTTCGACTTACCGTGTTTGGTAATCGTTGTGTCGGGTGATGTGCAGGCACAAGCACGAGAAAAAATGCTGGCGCTTGGTGCATTAGATTTTATCAGAAAGCCCATCGACAACGAAAAGCTGAGCCAAATATTATCGTCTTACGGTATCTACAGTGGTGAAGGTCATTCGTCAGGTGCTCGTTTAAACACAGTGCAAAAAAATGATGCGCCTCATACACGAGATGAACCGACAAGCAACGAAGATAAATTAGACGCATGTCGGGAAATGGTGAACATCGCTATGGGGCGAGCAGGGGAAAACCTCGCTGAGCTACTGGGGGAATTCATTGATTTACCTATCCCGAATGTAAACCTCATAGAGAGTAACGAACTCTCTATGGCGGTGGCTGAGATAAATCGAAACGAAAGCGTGTCAGCGGTTTCTAAGGGATTTATCAGCGAGGGCATAAGTGGTGAAGCACTGGTGATCTTCAATGACACCAACTCTCAAAATATCGTTGACCTACTAAAATACCCGCCGTCAGCGTCGTCTGACAAGTTAGCGTTAGAAGCGCTTATGGACGTGTCTAATATCCTTATAGGTGCCTGCTTGAACGGCCTGTCTGAACAATTAAGCGTAGCATTCAGTCACACTCACCCAGTGTTGCTTGGTCAACATCAAGGTTTGTCAGCGTTGTTGAGTGATAATGTGCATCGGTGGGGTAAGCTAATGGCCATAGAGATTGGCTATGCTATTAAAGCAAGAGATATCTCGTTTGATTTACTGCTGCTATTTCCCGGAGATGCCATGAATCACGTTTACGAACGCTTATTAAGTGATGAAATGGACACTAACGGTGGTAAGGAGAGTCTATGAATGCTTCAACAAGAACGTTGACCCAGAACACGGAAGGTACGGCTTCTCAGGTGCCCCTGGAATTACTTGATTCCATAGAGGTCGGAATTGCGGTACTTGACCGTAATTTTACAGTACAAGTGTGGAACAAGTTTTTAGAAAACCACAGCGCTAAAAAAGCACAGACAGTCATTGGCGGCAGCATTTTTTCTCATTTTTCTGAGATAGATGAGGCATGGCTGAGAACGAAAATCGACCCGGTCTTCAATTTGAAAAGCCCTGTCTTCATCATATGGGAGCAGCGCCCTTTCTTATTCAAGTTTACCTGTAATCGCCCCGTTACATGCGCCGCTGAGTTTATGTACCAAAACGTAACCATTTTTCCTATTGTAGAAAATAATGGCCGAGTTGAACGCTTTTGTATGCTTGTATACGATGTAACTGAGCAAGCGTTAGGCAAGTTGGGTATGGAGCACCTTAACGAAGAGATGAAAACAGCGAGTCGCGTCGATGGCCTCACCGGGCTTTTTAACCGTCGCTATTGGCAAGAACGCTTTGACGAGATGTATAAGCTGTGTGTTCGTAGAGGTAAACCAAGTACAGCGCTTATGTTGGATATCGATCACTTTAAGCGCATTAACGATACTTACGGTCATCAAGCCGGTGATAAAGTCATTCAAATGCTTGCAGCGCTAATAAAGCGTTGTGTAAGGGAAACCGATTTAGCAGGACGATATGGCGGGGAAGAGTTTGCAATCATATTGAATGATTCCACTGTAGAAGATGCAAGAGCTGTTGCAGAGCGAATTCGCCAACTGGCACAGCGTTTAACGGTTGAGCACGAAGGAGAGTCGATAAGTTTCACTGTTAGTCTTGGCCTTGCTCAATTCTCTGCAGACTTTAAAAGTGCGATGGCCTGGTTAGAATGTTCAGACCAAGCGCTTTATAAAGCAAAAGAAAGCGGCCGAAACCAATACTGTATTTACGAGTAAAACCGGCTCAGCTTTGTTAAAGTGCCAAGCGAAGCGTATTTTTAAGCTCTTGAAAGGTTATGGGTTTTACAAGATGGTAACGAATACCCGAACGTAAAGAGGCTTCTTTATCGTCGCGATGTGCATTTGCTGTTAATGCGATGACAGGAAGGTCAGGACGGCCTTCCTTCAGTATTTTCGCAACCTCCAAACCGCTAATGTCTGGCAGGTTAATATCGAGTAAAACACAGTCAAAGGCGGACTCATTGGCTCTGCTAATAGCATCATCGCCCGTGTAACTTACAGTCACTTCGTGCCCCATACATTGAAGCATGTATTCGACCAATTCAGCATTTATAGGCTCATCTTCAACAACTAATATTCGAGCCTTTTTATCATCGGGCACTGCATTTTTGCTATTTGTGGTTAGATGACGAAGCGCATCGACAAACCTGTTTCGGTCGATTGGTTTTACAAAGCCTTGGTAGACTGGGAGTTCGCTAGTAGCGATGATATTTGCAATATCCGGTGTGGCTGATAATACGATTATGGGCGGAACCCTTTCTCTATATATCGCCCGTAACGTTCTTACCAGTTCAAGGCCATTCATCCCAGGCATATAAAGGTCGACAATAATTCCGGAGAACTGCAATATTTCATCGTGAAGGTTTAAAAGGTTTGCACCCGATGAAAAAGTACGTGCCGTAAAACCCTCAGAGGTAATAATAGATTGTAAATGTAGCCGTGAGATTTCGAGATCATCAACTACCGCAAACTTGGCGTTAGACGTGTTTTCCACTGCTGGCTGTTTAATTTCGACAGGGTTAAGGGGGATAAAAATCTTAAACTCGGAACCTACGCCTACTGTGCTTGAAACTTCTATATCCCCACCAAGTTTAGCGATGCATTTGCTTGCAATAGATAGCCCAATACCTGCGCCAGGATAACGCCGAACGTTGGCATGTTCGCCGCGATAGAACCTCTCAAACATGCGTTTCTGAATGACATCATCAATGCCTATTCCCGTATCGCTTATAACGACGACTAGGAATATTTCTCGTTTTTTCACTTGGGTTGTAATGGCAACATCAATTAGCCCATTGGTCGTAAACTTCACTGCGTTATCAAGTATGTTGGTTATCACCTTAGAAATAGCAATAGGATCCGTATTTACATACTGGGGCACACTGTGACTGCAGTGCATATTAAATTCGATTTTCTTGTCTTTTACTTGGACTGAAAAAGGTGAAATACATTCATCAAGCAGGCTTATTAAGTCAATTTTGGTTAATTGAAGGTTATCGTCGGCTTTAGTCGCAAGAACCTCAGTTAGATTATTCGTAAGGTTAAGTAGTCGATAGCTGGACTGCTCTGCCTGCTGAATTAAATGCGAACGCTTAGACTCCATGTTCGGAATAAGCTCAAGTGCACTTATTATTGCGCTTATCGGTGCGCGAAACTCATGGCTAATAAGCTGCAAAAATGCTTTATTTTGCATCTCGGAATCATCGTTTATTGGGGTCACCCTTAACTTTGACTTACTAAACTTATGGCTACCACTACGTGTATGTCTTTTGTAGATTAACCAAGCCACAAAGTACCATAATGACAGCGCTAGAACGCCGACGATGAGGGTAAGATAGAAGCGACTGTAAAGGCCTTGTAATTCATTGAAGTTAGCGCTTTCGCGGTCTTGGATGAGCGTCATCAGAGGAAGTAGGGTCAATTCACTTGTGTCGTAACGTGCTGCTATATTCGGCGGGCTCTTCACGAGAGTGTGTACCAGATTGAGTACATCGACAGCCTTTTGCTCGCTTGGTTCATTACCTAAATTACGGGATATTGTTGAAAAGGTATCCTCATCCAAGATACGGCCTGCTTCGGAGATACCCAGTTCGGTCTCAAAGAAAAGACGTAAGTTCTGATGGGCTACGCTTATCGGTAGTTTAAGATTATTAAACGATGCCGTTGCAGTAGGGGAGTCAGCGAAGTGACGGAGATTGTAGCGGTTGATGTGCTGCTCAGCAGCAAGAATGTCAGCTTCAATAGCGTGCCCTTTTGTTAGGCTCGCTACGATGCGCTCCTCTTGGTTAACGAGACTTATCAAAAAGATAACGGTTATCAGCGCAATAAGCCCTGCGATGAAGTTTACTTTTAGTAAAGTAAACTTCAGGACTTTCACTAATGGTTTGCTCTTTACATGGTCAACCTTGGCTGCACTCAATATTCTTCCTTGGTAGCTAGTTTTAAAACTACACCTTTATTTTAAATGTAGATAACACTCGTGAACTTGCAAGGCAATAAGATTAAATTATCCTCTTTCAACCCGGTTGATATGGTGACGAATAGCGTACAAAAAGCAGAGGCTTGGGACTACCATTGCGGTAGTTAGAACAAAAAATAAGCTCCAGTCACCGTGCAAACTGTCTACGACTACACCACTGCTAGAGGCAACCAACGTTCGCCCTGCAACGCTCAGCGATGCCATTAGTGCATATTGTGTAGCGCTAAAAGCCCGGTTACATAACAGCGATATAAAAGCGACCATCGCAACCGTGCTCCACGCGCCCGTAAAGCCGTCAACGATTACAGTTACCGCTAGTAGAGAAGTAGAGGGACCTGTTTGCGCAATAAGCGCAAAGAGAAGGTTTGACGCCGCCATTGCCACACCGGCAGTCATGAGCCCTCGGTATATGCCATAGCGAATATTAACAAGGCCACCTAATAGAGAAAAAATAATCGTTACCCACCAGTTGAGGAGTTTTGAATATGTCGCGATATCGCTGTTAGAGAAGCCAATTTCTTTATAAAAAACGATACTCATTCGACCAAGAAAGGCCTCGCCGATTTTGAATAGAAAAATAAAAAGTAAAAAAGATGCTGCGAGCTTAACGCCATTACGAGTAAAAAATTCCGAAAATGGGGTGACAAGTGTAGTTCTAACCCAGTAAACAACGGGAGAGCTATTCGTCTTGTGAGTGATTTTTTGAAGCAAGGCTTCCCTGTCAATGAGAGGTTCATTGGCTATTAGGGTTGCGCACATTAATAACGCCATAATTGCCGCTAACAGCAGGTAGATATCAGGCCAAGACCAGGCGGTTAAATCGGCAAGAAAAAATGGAATTGCGCCAAGCCCGCCATAGCCAGTCCACCACCCAGCCGTTGCCATCGAAGACGCTGCAGACAACCCATCCTTGTCGTCTTTATCTATGCAATCGATACGGAAGCCGTCAATGGCGATGTCCTGCGTAGCAGACGCAATAGCGATCAGTAAGCCTACAAACGCGACATAGTACAAATCGTAAGTTGCAGTTAGTTGAGACATACCTAGGCACAAAAGCACAATGCATAACTGCATCGCGAAAATCCAGCCTTTGCGTTGACCTAAAAGAGGCGGCTTAACCTTGTCGACTAGGGGAGACCATAAGAAATTAAAAGAGTAAGTGGCAAAAATAATTCCAAAGAGTCCTATGGTGGAACGAGAGAGCCCCTCATCTTTTAACCAGGCTGAAAGTACTGAGCTAATCATTATCCATGGAAAGCCACTGGAAATACCAAACAGAAAAATATTCAGATAGCGCTTGTCATTGAAAGTCTTTAAAGCGGTTAGCAAAACTTCAGCCCTGGGAAGTAACTCAAAAGCGTATTGAGCCATGAACCACATTGTTTAGCAACAATACTTGCCTAATAACACGTAGCGATAACAGGCTAAAGGGAGCGGTATATGAGTAGAGAGCAACGTATCTTGTGGGTTTGAGAAAAACCACAACGGGAACGGTGTTAAGGACGAACACCCACACAGTCAAGTGGACAGTGCCCTAAACCTTCCAAGAAATTGACGCAGTTTGTAAGCTCGTCAACAAGAAAACGATCTTGTCTAAGCTTATCTTCATTCCAATAATGTACTTGATGCAGTAAATGCCAAAAAACGCGTTCCTTTTGAGTGTAGGGCTGGGTTAACGTAAATTCAATTTGACCCCATTCCTCCATGCTATCCCAAAAAAATAGCTCCAACTCCTCAATAGGAAGCTCATCTTGCCAAAATGCTCTCAAATAGAAACATAGCTGTTTCGCTTTGTTATCTACAAATTCCTGAACACTCACAAGTAACTCAACCGCCTTTGTTTACTAAATTAAAGTATAGTCCAATTCGCAATTTTCACTCGCTAAGCTAATTGATAATTTGCCTTATTAACCTAGGTGTCTGTTTTGGGTGAATATTTAGACTAGGCTGAAGACGAGAGAATTACCAGCCCAAATGACGTGTCCAACCAATGGTGTTATTTGCAATTATCTGAATTTGCGGGTTTTTTTGAGTTTCCTTTATACTAAAGGCTAAAAAACTGCTGGGGATCGTTATTTGTCTGTAGTGTATTTTAAGTTCATTTTTTGCTCTTATTTTCCTTTTCAATGTTGTACTTGCTTCCCAATCGTTAAACGCGCTAAGTGATAAATCTAAAACCGGATATTCCGCTTTTGCCATGGTATTAATAAGCAGGTTATTCGTCGTATCTTCAGGCCAAAATGGTGAGATTGCGATGAAGGTGTCAGGATGTAAATTAGGTTGTAGCTCTGCCGCCGAGAAATAGGTCGCGGCAAGCATGCCTTGCGCAATCACCATGCGATAGCCAGAGCGGTTCTGTAAATAATTATTCAATGCGTTGACCTGCAAGGTTAGTGCAGACGTAGCTGTTTCGAAATTAAGGTATTGAGTAAGTTGATTACTTCTTGGATGTATTGCTTCGTCAGCTTGATTGTTTTGTGCTGCATCATCTTCTGGTGTGCTAGCGGCTGCCTCATCTGCTGAAGGCGTAGGGGCTAGAGGCAAGTTTACGGGGCTAATTACTACGTGCCATCCTTTTTCAGCGAGCAAGTCGGCAAGGCTGTTGCCCTCTGCGAGTGTAAGGCTTGAGGGAAAAGGCTCGGTAAAGATAATCGCAGTACCAAGAGATAAAGGGGTTTTTGCCTCTACCTCAATAACGGGGGCCTCTGCCTCACCGACCATTATTGATTTAACTTCCCCTGGAAGATAAGCATTGCTCACATCATTGAAAAAGTCGCCGTAAGCTATCACAGGGAACATAGACACCATGACAAAAAAATATAAGGTGATGGATTTCCTGTTCATATAAGCGTGCTATGCCTTTTCATTCTCTCAACGATGATATCTTCGATACTGTGAAACAACGAGATATTACAATTCTATAGTTTATCGGCAAATAAAATGAAAACTATAGGGGGCCGAATATAATGAACTAGGTTGTCGGTTTGGTGTTTCACAAACAACGAGCCTATTGTGTTTCAACTGAAAGCGAACTGGGACGATGCTGACTAAAGGGAATTGGTGTTTGAAAATGAAGCCATTGGCCCTGTGTAGGGTGACAGAAACTTAAGCTTTCCGCATGAAGCTGCAAACGAGGCGCCATAGCAAGTGCCTCGTCGTGAGCATAAAGCCTGTCTCCCAAAATTGGATGCCCTAAGGCAAGCATATGTACTCGTAATTGATGTGAGCGCCCTGTGATAGGATAAAGCGCCACCAAAGAGTAAGGGCAGCCATTTTCATCCACAGTTCGCTCTACCGCCTCAAAACGGGTCATCGCTTTTTTGCCGCGCTCAAAGTCGACCATTTGCTTTGGCCTATTAGGCCAATCGCAAATAAGCGGCAGATCAACGTCACCTGTATCGGCTTCAATATGGCCGTGGACACGAGCAAAATAGCGCTTTTTGGTTTGCCTTAATTCGAACTGCTTTGAAATGTGACGATGGCTCTCTTTAGTAAGCGCCAATACCAGTATACCCGAGGTCGCCATGTCCAGCCTGTGGACCACAGTTGCGGTAGGGTATACACGGTTTACTCGACTAATAAGCGAATCGCGATGCTCTAACGCTTTACCCGGCACGCTCAAAAGTCCACTCGGTTTATGCATTACCACCATATCCTCATCCTGATACAAAATATCAAGATAAGGCGTCATAGGTGGGTTATAAACAAAGCTCGGGTTTGCCATTATTTTCTCATTACTTGACGCGTCACTAAGGCGTTTAGCGCGACGCGTTATATTATGGGTTATTAACGACTATGCGCAGCGCGTCTAGCTCAACATCTGCTTCTTGAATAACTTTATCCAGCGCATTCATTTGCGTTTCAATAAATTCAATTTCACTGTCACGAACAGCAGGATTACGTTTTTGAAGGTCGCGCAATCGCTGTATTTCTTCGTTTAGTGTGTTGTGCATGTTGTTAAGCGCATCATGTTGCTTTTGATTTGCCTGCTGATGTGCAAGCTTTCGCGCTTTCTCAATAGCTAATTCTAGGGGCTGTTGCAGTGCTTTTAAAAGCTGCGCCGAGATTTTGCGACCAATTTTACGCTTAACATCAAAGCTTAGATCTGAAGGATTTCCTTGCGCATCTAAACATACGCGCACTGGCGTTTGTGGCAAGAAACGACCAAGCTGCAATGCTTTGGGGGCTTGTGCCTGAAGTACGAATAACGCTTCTATCCAATAGGCGCCTTTAGGCAGAGACGGCTCTGCAATAAAGCCCATACTGCTTTTTCCATGTACATCAGTAAGTACGACATCTATGGCAGTATGAACAAGCGGGTGGTCCCAGCTTAAAAACTGAACGTTTTCTAGGGTGGTGGCAATGCGGCGTTTGTAGGTGACTGTCATGCCTTCTGGATCTAAGCCTGGGAGCTGGCTTACCATAGACTCCGTTGGCATAAGAATAAAACAGTCGTTACCTTTTTCGTCTTGCTGTACGCCAATAGCATCAAATACACGGCCCATAAAACGGGAGAGATCTTGCTCTGTATCTAATGCAATAATGTCCTCAAGCAGTTGCTCTACACGTCCCTCGCCAGAGGCATTTAGCTCTAGAAGACGGTCCCGTCCGGCTTCAAGCTGGGCGACGAGTTGACTATTTAGCGTAATACTCATGCTCACCAGCTCATCTCGCGCACTCATATCGTCAGGATGTAAACACGCGCCAATTAGCAGAGGTTTAACATCATCAAATACGCCAGAACCGGTAGGGCAGGTCTTCTCAAAGGCATTAAGCCCTTCGTGATACCAGTCTAGTAATACGTGCTGTGCGGTTTTTGCTAAATACGGCACGTGGATTTGTACCGTTTGTGTTTGGCCAATGCGATCAAGACGACCAATTCGCTGTTCAAGTAAATCTGGCGTTATTGGTAAATCAAATAACACCAAGTGATGAGCAAACTGGAAATTACGGCCTTCACTGCCAATCTCGCTACATAATAAAATTTGTGCACCGTCTTCTTCATCCGCGAAGTAATGCGCTGCTTTATCGCGCTCAACAATGCTCATGCCTTCGTGAAATACGCTATGGCGAATACCGGTTTGGGTGCGAATTACCTCGCCAAGCTCTTGTGCAGTGCGAGCGCTGGCGCAAATAAGCAGAATTTTTTCTGGCTTAACGCTTTGCATGAAATCAAGCAGCCATTCAACGCGAGGGTCGAGTTTAGTCCAGCTGTTCACTACGCTTGCCATGCGTTCTGGGTATAGTGAATAGGTTAGGTCACCGCCACTAACCGCGTCTGAATAAACGTCGGGTAAAGCAAGCTCATAGGCGTTTAATTTACGTATCGGAAACCCTTCAATATTGGCTCGGCGGTTTCTAAACAGCATCCGCCCTGTACCATGGCAATCGATCAGTTGATGTAGTAACGCATGACGGCTTTCTGATGTGCTTAGATCGCCAGCATGCGCCATTACATCTGGTGCGAATTCATTGAGTTTACTGCGTTGTTTATCATTGGGTTCGGCGTCAGAGAGTAAAGGCGCTACTGCGTCGGCTAATTGGCTGTATTTTGACTCTTCTTCTAAGAAAGCGTCGTAGCTGTGAAAACGCGCTGGGTCTAATAAGCGCAAGCGAGCAAAGTGGCTTTCGTGGCCAAGCTGATCAGGCGTCGCGGTCAGTAACAGCACACCAGGTGTCTGGTTAGCAAGCGCTTCTACACACTGATACTCTTCAGATGGCGCTTCGCTAGACCAAGCAAGGTGGTGGGCTTCATCAACCACCATTAAATCCCACGTTGCAGCTTGAATTTGCTGCTGACGCTTTTTATTTTTGCTTAAGAAGTCGATACTACAAAGCACAAGCTGGTCGTTTTCAAAAGGATTTACCTCGCCATCATCAGAAGCTTCACTTTCCTCAATTGCTTCACAGCGATCTTCATCATAAATAGCGAAAGGAAGATTTACGCGACGGAGCATTTCCACTAACCATTGATGCACTAGTGAGTCAGGAACCAATATAAGTACTCGACTTGCACGGCCGGTCTTAAGTTGCTGATGAATGATCAGTGCGGCTTCAATGGTTTTACCTAGGCCTACTTCATCGGCAAGCAATACACGAGGCGCGTGCCTACCGCCTACTTCTGCGGCGATGTGAAGCTGGTGGGGAATTAAGGAGATACGTGCACCGGCAAGGCCGATAGTGCTAGAGCGAAGGTAATCATATTGGTGATCAAGCGCGCGCTCACGCAAGTCAAACCATTTTGGATTGTCTAGTTGCTGACTGAACAAACGCTTTTCAGGTTGGTTTAAGCGAATGTGGCTGTCTAACATCGTCTCAGGTAAACGTGCTTGCGCTTTCGTGTCTTCGCGAAGCCCGTGATAAACGAATAACCCCTGACTTTCTTCTTTTTCGGTAATGGTCATTTCCCAGCCGTCCTGGCTTTTTACCGTTTCGCCAATTTCAAATATCAGTCGTGTTAGCGGCGCATCTTGCTTGGTGTATTTTCGCGCTTCGCCCGTTGCTGGATATAGCACTTCAACCGAACGGAAATCGCTACCAATCACGACTCCTAACCCCAGTTCTATTTCTGTATTACTTAACCAGCGTTGACCAACTGAAAATTGACTATCTGAACTCATAAATTACCAACCTATATTTCGGGGGGCGGTATTGTACGCATTGCGTTGTGATAAGTCATTAATACTAGCTCATTTGATTTACAGTTGCAGGTGGGAGGCGTAATTGGGTACCGATGCCTCTGCATAAACAAGACGATTAGCACTAGAGGGTCTTCATTACTTCACAACGAAAATGCTGGTAGAAAAAGAACGTTAACGTGCGCATCAGGCTTGCTTTGTCACAGGGTTGGCGTAAAACTGTCGTATTACTGACCATGGATATTTCTTACTGTCAATCGCGTTACGTTTTTAACTTATGTGAAGCGCAGCTAACAGGAGGAAGCGCGAGATGGATATGAAAGTAGACAGTCAAAAGCTTATACAACTTCGCAATGCTAAGGCACGGAGTCAGGGAGCCTTTGGAAGCAGCCAAATCGAGGGAAATTGCGTTAGCACAAGCGCCAACTTCACTGCCGGGATTGCCTAAAGGAAACTATCTGATTTTGTCTTTCACCACTGACTTTGATTCAAAAACCACTATGAAAGTAGAGACCCTTTCTATGGTGGAAGTTGATGGCGAATATAAAGCAATAGGCTACTTCATTAAGTAGCCTACTCAGGAAATTGGTACAAAGTTTCAATCCCTTGAATGGCTTTTAAAGCATCATCGCTCGTTGCATTGTTGATGGCTTTTATAAGTTCAGGTGCATTGTACGGTTCTAGCAGGGTTAAGAACGTCGCTGTGCCAGGCGGCATGCCACTATGCACCGCTTTTTGCAGTCGTTTCCATACGGTGAAAAGCGACTCCTCACCTAGCGTCTTTTGCTGCACCACGCTATCAATGGCGCGGTGCATTATCATTCCGCAAGAATAATAGAGATTGAACTGTCCGTTTTTATAAGCATGAGCCAGCGTAGTCTGCGCCAGCCCTTCAGTACAGCTCTCGAAAGCGCGGGTCATTCGGCTTTCAACATAGCTATTGGCGTCTTCGTAGAGGAAGTTCATGGCGATTGCCGCAAAGTAGTCGGCGCTACCCTCGTGCAGCCAAGACTGCTCCTTGTTTTCTGATACACCTTCGGTACTGCCAGGCTGATAAAAATGTGCGACTTCGTGAGCAAAGAACCAAAGTGTTTGGTTAACAAAGCTGCTGTTATTGGCCTGCTCATTTAAGTCTTGTCTGTTCCAATGCATAAATATCTGGTTAGGTAGTGTGCCGCCTTGTGTGGAGTGAGCATCTATGTTTGCGTAAGAGGCAAGTAACATAGGCTTTTCGCCCTTAAGCGGATTAAGAGAATGGGAGAAAAACGCCATCATGTTGGGTATGTCTTCTTCTAGCGAAACTTTAATACTTTTAGGAAGCCCGGGGTCAATTAGGGCAACCACATCATCGGTAATAATTGGCTGTTGCCTACCCACATACACAACTCTTCCGTCATTGTTATCTGTCCACGACACGCTGTTTTTCGTTACTTTGCCATTCAACACAATGTGTTCATCACTGGGAACATTGAGTGTCAGCTGCCATTTATTATCTTCTTCAGAACAGGCATTAGCACATGCAAACAATCGCCCAGAGTGAAAGGCATTTCCACCATCAGAAAATGGAGAAAATGGTGCGTAATCTTTACCCAAATGTTTATAGGTGGGCGTCATTAAAAATGACACGGTAGAGAGGGACTTGCCTGACTTAGAGCGCACAAGTTCTTGGTGTTTGGCGTCATCAAAGACGATTTCTATGTCGCTATCTTGCGCGAACCAACGTGTTGTTCTTGATGTATCCGGGTTTCTAACAAAAGCCAGCGTTTTGGCTGGCGTAGTCAATGTGTAAGTAACTACCCATTTTTCAGACGTGTCAGCCGTGCTTTTCTCAACGTTGATTAGAATGTTAGAAGAGGAAGAATCATTGTGTCCTTGGCTATTCGCCCATGCTATTTCAACGTTAAAGCACGCCAGTAGTGCTAACGATATGCTTATGGCCGTTTTTATTTTTGTGATGTTAAGCCAATTCATAGCTGACCTTTCCCTGAGTGTTATTAATTTAAACGCATCCACTTTATTGAGGTGTTGTGGCATTGGGTTAGCACCCGTGCTTAATTCACCGCTTCATCAAATACACCTTAGCCTATTTGGGTATTAAAAACGCAGCTAAAACTGCGCTAACTGTAGTTAAAGTGTGAGCATTTGTTACGAACCAAGTATGCCAGTTTCATCTTTCATTCAGAACTGGAGCGCTGTGCTATCTCATATAACGTGATGGGACTGTTCTTCGCATCTCACTTGCTCTAACGAAAAATAAAAAAGAAAAAACAGTGCTAAATCTTAAAAACTGGATTATGGTGGAATTAAGGGTTCGCGAGTTTAACAAACGAACCTTTGAGGCAGAAAGTGAAGTACTGCTTCTCAGTCGACGCGAGTAGGGGAAGAAGTCCTGTTTCGAGCGGCATTCTCCTACAACCGTAACTGTAGCTTGTTAGTGCGTTCACAAATGAACAATACGCCTAACCTGGCTTTATTTACCGGAGTAAAGGATGCCAAGAAAAAATTCTACCGATACTAAGATTTACGTCCTCGATACCAATATCCTGCTGCACGAACCTCACGCTTTTCTCTCTTTTAAAGAACATGATGTTGTTATTCCAATGACTGTATTGGAAGAGCTCGACTATATCAAAGACAGTAAAAAAGACGTGGCGCGTGATGCACGGGTATCTATTCGAGCAATGGAGGATTTACTCCATGACGCAACACCAGAAGATATGCTTGCCGGTGTTTCGATGGAAGGGTTGGGAGCGGGTCAAACGGCACCTACAGGTAGCCTATCTATATTTGCCGATCTCAATATGGTTGAGGCCCAGCAGGTCTTCACTAGCAATGAGAACGACAACCGCATTATTAACGTAGCGCTGCACCTGCAAAAGACATTCGCGCCGCAAAAAGTGGTATTGGTGACTAAAGACTTAAACATGCGCCTTAAGGCGAAAGGGGCGGGCCTTGCTCATGTTGAAGATTATCGCACGGACCAACTTATAACCGATATCAAGTATCTATCCCGTGGCTTCCATACTTTTGAAGGTAATTTCTGGGAAAGTGTGAAAAGTGTAGACAGCCGCACTGAAGGTCGCGACACCATTCATACTATCCCCAAGTCTATGTTGCCAGAAGCGTATATCAACGAGTTTTTGCTTGATGAAACTAAGCAATTTGCGGGGCTTGTAGAAGAGATCACCAACGACCATTTAGAAGTACTCGATTTAGGCTATGAGCGTTTAATGGGGCGTCATGCTTGGGGCATTACACCCAAAAATATCGGGCAGGCCATGGCACTCCATGCACTGCTAGACCCACACATTGATATGGTTATTCTCACAGGCCCTGCCGGTAGTGGTAAAACGCTACTTGCGTTAGCGGCAGCCCTTGAAATGGTTGTTGAGCGCAACATGTATGACAAAATCATTGTGACGCGAAGTACGCCGGAAATTGCCGAGTCCATCGGCTTCTTACCGGGTACGGAAGAAGAAAAAATGTTGCCTTGGCTGGCAGCGATTACTGATTCTTTAGAGGTGCTACACAAGCACGATGAAAATACCAAAGGCTCTATGAACTACATCATGGAAAAAGCCAACATTCAGTACAAATCGGTCAACTTTATGCGTGGTCGAAGCATCCAAAATGCTATTGTGATTTTGGATGAGTCGCAAAACTTAACCGCATCACAGCTCAAAACTATTATTACGCGTTGTGGTGAAGGAACTAAGCTCATTGTAGGCGGTAACCTGGCACAAATAGACAGTAACTATTTAAGTGCGGTGACCTCGGGCTTAACCTACTTAGTTGAGAAGTTTAAAGACTTCTCAGGCAGTGCCACCATTAATCTAGACGGAGTGGTAAGAAGTCGACTTGCGAGTTTTGCCGAAGAGAATTTGTAAGCTTATTTTCACTTTGCTCTTTCGGTTTTTAAAAAGGAAAGCGCCTGTATTTATAGGCGCTTTTTTATCTGAGAATAAACTGATTCATTTACGGTTTGCTTGAATGCAAGAGAGATAATTAGCCAGCTTACTCCATAATTTCCACTTGATAGCGGCCTGTAACAATATGGCGTTCAGTATCTTCAGACACTTGGCCAAAAGGAATGAGAGCAGGTCCAGTGGGGTCATACAAAACATAAGTGTCGCCGTCGTACTCAATAGTTCTATCGTCAACCATTGGGGTTATTGCAATACCAAGCAACGCATGATTAGGTAGAAAAACCATTATCATTTTTGTAGAGGGCAAAAACGCTCTAACCATAGCCGAGGTAAGCACCGCTTTGCTGTCGCAGTCCCCCAGGTTTTGCATAAGTACGCTAACTGGCGGCGCATAACCAGAACCATTGCTGACAACCCTATCTTCTAAGGTGTCATAGGGAATGCTCTGTATCCATCCAAGAAGCAGTGAAAAATATGCTCTGGAGTCTGACTGAGATTCGAGTTTTTCATAGAACGCCTGAGACGCAGCTACCAAAGGTTTGACCGACTCAACTGCATACCTCGCATGGTCTGGCTTGATGGCTTGTTGATTAAAAAGGGTAGTAAATCGTGTAAAATAATGGGCGTGTAGGTATTCGTTATATTCTCGTTGCTGAACAGCTTTTAAATCGCTCAGTATTTTCTCGACCAGCTCTTCATTAGCGCCTCTTACTTCGATATTAATTGACTCACGCTTTGGCAAAATTTTTACGCGAGCCTCTTTAGGGTTTATTTTTTTCGCCTCTTCCATAAGGGCAACTGTGACGTAGCGCTGGGCTATCTTTGGCTTGTAGTTGGGTTGTTGAGTAGGCGCTTCGTTTAACGCCTCAGACGGTATCTCGAAAGCGATAGATTGAAGAGTATTGTCTCCATCTAGCCACTCATAACTTAACGCGACGCCCGTCTCGGTTTGCTTTTTAACGAATTTAAGTTGTTTGCTCTGTGACAAAGGAGAAATCAAAAGCCCAGCTATCAGCAAACAGGACTTTATTTTTAAACTCACTCTAGCGCTGCATGAACCAGATTGCGTGTTTTTGTAAACCACAGTGCGTACGCCTACTCGATATTACTTTCGTACTACTGAGTATGCGTTGCTGAGCGCAAAAAACAAGGGAACCGTATAGGTAACGCGCCAACCTGCTTATTCTTGAAACCAGTTGAGTTCGTTGTGTAGGCTTACAACGCTGCCCACTATGATGAGTGTAGGTGGTTGAAGCTGCGCTTCTTCTTGCTTGGCGACAATGTTTTGCAGAGTACCCGTCAGCACTTGCTGCTTTTCAGTGGTTGCTGACTGTACCAGCGCAATTGGTGTTGTGGCATCTAGACCGTGCTCTATCATTTTTTCGCAGATGATGGGAAGCCCGGTCAGGCCCATGTAAAACACCGCCGTTTGGTTTTTTTGCGCAAGGGCAGGCCAGTTAAGATCAATGGTGCCATTTCTTAAGTGGCCAGTGGCGAACACCACAGATTGTGCATGGTCTCTATGGGTAAGCGGAATACCCGCATAGCTCGATGCGCCGCTTGCGGCGGTAATCCCTGGCACAACTTGAAACTCAATGCCATGTTTAATAAGGGTTTGAATTTCTTCGCCACCACGACCAAATATGAACGGGTCGCCGCCCTTTAAACGAACGACGCGGTTGCCTTTTTTGGCCTCATCAACCATCAACTGGTTAATGTCGTCTTGCGGGAGGGTGTGATTACTTTTGGCTTTACCCACATAGATTTTTTCCGCATCACGACGCACAAGTTCAAGAATCTGCGGTGATACTAAACGGTCGTACACGACAACATCAGCCTTTTGCATAAGTCGCAATGCGCGAAATGTCAGGAGGTCGGGGTCACCCGGGCCTGCACCTACCAGATATACCTGACCTTCTACTTTCTTGTCTTCAGCTGCTGCCTGCAATGCTAACTCGAAGGCTTCATCTGCTTTTTTATCTTGCCCTTTTTCTATCATTTCGGCGATGTCACCGTCGAGAACATCTTCCCAGAAATAGCGGCGCGCAGTCACACCGTTAAGCGCTTGTTTTACTTTGTCGCGAAACTTCTCTGAGAAAGAGCCGAGTCTACTTAAGTTTGCTGGTAAAACGGTCTCAAGCTTCTGGCGCAAATAGCGCAATAGCACAGGTGCCACACCGCCACTGCTCATCGCAATTACAATGGGAGAGCGGTCAACAATGGAAGGCGTAATAAACTGGCAGAGTGGCGTATTATCTACCACATTTACTAAAACTTTGTTCGCACGAGCAAGGTCGTGAATGTGCTGATTTACTTCAGGTTTATCGGTTGCTATGAAAATCATGTCCTTGCTAGTAAGGTCATTATCTTCAAATTCACGCTCAATAAGGGTTACTTTCTCGTTTTGGGCGATCAGTTTAACGGTGTCGCATACCCAAGGTGCAATCACAGTAACAGTGGCAGGGGTCTTCATGATCAGCTCAAGCTTGCGGGCCGCGACTTCGCCTGCCCCAACAATAAGCACATTGAGCTTTCTAGCGTCTAGAAATAACGGAAAATAATCCATAAAGGTTTTATAAGCTTCAAATACAAAAAAAGAACTGACACTATTTTGCGCCAATTCTTTTTATTTAGAAAACAACGAAAACAGCCTTTATATTACTAATGGTTATATAAAGGCTTATAGTTTTGCTATTTAGTTCTTACGCTTGCGCTCACGGCTGCCGCGATCTTCACGATTACCACGAGGTGCTTTATCTGCACGACTTGGGCGTTCGCCACGTCCTTCACGTTTAGGTGGAGGCGTGTCAGACCATTCGCGGATATTTAGACGCTGACCTGCCACTCGCGTGCCCGAAAGGGTATCGCGTGTTTCTTTAGGCATACCGTCTGGAAGGTCTACAGTACTGAAATTATCATAAATCTCGATAGCACCAATGTGCTTAGAGTTGATATTCGCTTCATTCGCAATCGCGCCAACAATGTTACCTGGCTTAGCACCGTGAACATGGCCTACTTCGATGCGGAAGCGCTGCATACCTTCTTCTGGCTTGCGGTTTCCGCGTGGTACTTTCGGCTTTCTCTCGCGACCATCACGACCATCACGGCTGCCTCTTTCGCGGCTATCGCGAGGAGGCTTGCTGTTGATGTCTGGGCGATCAGTTTCTTTAAGAATTAACGGTTCGTCGCCTTGCGCAATTTTAAGCAAAGCAGCCATTAACACTTCAGGAGACGCTTCGTTTTCTGCTTTAATCATCTCAACGATAGGCATTAACGATTCAATGCTATCGTCTTGTGTTGCTTCGGTAACCGATTGCTTGAAGCGACTTAAGCGTGTTTCGTTGATTTCGCTAATTGAAGGAATTGGCATTGCTTCAATAGGCTGCTTAGTGGTTTTCTCAATAGAGAACAACAGGCGCTTTTCGCGATGAGAGATAAATAAGATGGCGTCACCTTGACGTCCAGCACGACCAGTACGACCGATGCGGTGAACGTAAGACTCACTATCATACGGGATATCATAGTTAATAACGTGGCTCACACGCTCAACGTCAAGACCACGAGCTACTACGTCAGTAGCAACAAGAATATCGATATTACCCTGCTTAAGCTTTTCAACCGTGCGCTCGCGAGCAGCCTGAGGAATATCACCGTTTAGCGGCTCTACATCGTAACCACGGGCTGACAGTTTATCTGCCAGTTCAACTGTAGCGGTTTTCGTACGCACGAAAATAATCATACCGTCAAACACTTCCACTTCCATGATGCGAGTCAACGCTTCAAGTTTGTGATGTGGCGCGATTTGACAGTAGCGCTGGCGAATAGTGCTTGCAGTACTTACCTTAGACGCAATTTTTACGTGCTTAGGATCTTTCAAGTAACGCTGGGTAATTTTCTTGATTGGGCCAGGCATGGTTGCAGAGAACAACGCGGTTTGGCGTTCTTCTGGCGCATGGCTAAGAATAAGCTCTACGTCATCAATAAAACCCATGCGAAGCATTTCGTCAGCTTCGTCAAGCACAAGATACTTAAGCTCGCTTAAGTCTAATGTTTTGCGCTTAATATGGTCAATAATACGTCCCGGTGTACCAACAACCACTTGTACGCCACGTTTTAGCTGACGAATTTGATTATCGTACGACTGGCCGCCGTATACTGGAAGTACTCTAATTTTTTGACTAAAGCTCGCATAAACCTGAAACGCCTCTGCAACCTGAATAGCTAGTTCACGAGTTGGGGCCAATACCAGTAATTGCGGCTTACTTTGCTCAGGATCGATATTTGCCAACATGGGCAGGGCAAACGCAGCGGTTTTTCCTGTCCCTGTCTGTGCCTGACCGAGTAAATCGTGACCTTTAAGAAGAAGAGGTATACTCTCTGCTTGAATAGGTGACGGTTTCTCATAGCCAACTTTTTCGAGGGCTTGTAAGATAGGTTCTGGTAAATTGAGGTCTTTAAATGTCATGTCGACAGTTGTTGTCATTAAGGGTCCTGGTGCATTAAGTAAGGAGGGTGCGGCATACGACTAAACCAAATTTAGCGGTTTATTATCGCAAGACGCTATACAGCGATGAACTGGCCATTCAGGCGAGTTTAAGAAGCGTATTTTTAGCGTATTTCGCGATATGCTTGCCAGCAGTGTTGCAAAAACCCGTATTATATTCGAATAATGGACAGGTTGCCACGAAATTGCACAAATTAGATGAAATAATAAGCAGTGTGATGGACCTTTTTTACAATAGTGCAGCGGTGTGACAATAAAAATTTGAGGAAGGGCAAGGAATTACAATGACAAAGTATAAAACAAATAAATTAATTAAACGCACAACGTTAGCAGTAATGCTATCCAGTGCACTTTTGTCAGGCTGTAGTGAAAAGTCTATGGAGAGCCATCTGGCTGACGCAAGAAATTACGCCTCTCAACAGCAACTTGACGCGGCGGTCGTTGAATACAAAAACGCCATTCAAAAAGTGCCTAATGCTGCCGAGCCGCGCTTCGAACTAGGTAAGCTGTATTTGCAGCAAAATAATTTTGCTGCGGCAGAGAAAGAGCTTAACAAGGCAATGGACCTGGGGCACCCAGTGAGTCAGGTCATTCCGCTTCTTTCTGTCGCGTATCAACAGTCGGGGGCAGAGAACGCCCTTTCTGAGGTGGACTACCGAGCAGAAGGCATGACAGCGGTGGAGTCAGCGGAAGTGGGGTTTTATAAGCTTCAGGCGCTAATGCAGCTAGGTAAAACAGAGGAAGCGCAGACACTCCTTGCCGATTTGTCTACCTTGGATACCAGCTCAGTATACAAAGGGCTTATTGATAGCTACGTCTTCGTTTTAGATAACGATATGGAAGGCGCCTTAGCTGCCACTGAGGCCTTGCGCGAACAAGCGCCAACAAATAAAGATGTGCTTCAGCAGCTCGCCAAGATATATCTTCAAAACGGTGAGCCTGAAAAAGCAGCCGAAGTTTACGGTGTTTATGTTAGTCAGTTTCCAGATGACGTGACCAGCAAGTTCGCCTATGCCGCGTTGTTAATAGAGATTAGAGATTTAGAAAAAGCAGCGCCTATTGTAAATGACTTGCTGATCCTTAACGAAAACCACCCATTGCTTAACACTTTTAAAGGCATTATCGAGTCGGCTAATGAAAATTATGCTAAAGCATTAGAACATTTAGAGATTGCTGTACAAAACGGTAGAAGCGATCAAGTTGTTCGCCTAGTGGCCGGTTTTAGTGCTTATCAAATTCAAGACTTCGAGGCTGCTCAGCGACACTTGACCATGGTTGCATCAAGTTTACCAGATAACCACCCCGGCCTTCGCATGCTGGCAGATAGTATGCTTCAGCTTGGTGAGAATGACGAAGCGCTAGAAGTTTTGGCTCGGGTAGAAGGTGAGCAGGGTATTGACGCTGCATTGTTCTCAAAAGCCAGCTACCAGTTGCTGAAAGACGGTAATGTGGTGGGCGCTAAACAAATGGTAGAAAAGTCTGAAGCAGTCAGCGCTACTGCTGAAGATTTATCTCGTCTTGGCGTGCTTCAATTATCACTGAACGATATTGACGGCTTGGTGAACCTTGAAGAGGCTGTAGAGAAAGCACCAGAGTCAGTGACATCACAAGCGACCTTGCTGCGGGCTTATATTGCAACGAATCAGCTAGATAAAGCAAAGGTTGCCGCAAAAGAATGGCATGAGCAGTCGCCAGAGACGGCGGCCCCGCTTATCTATCTCGGTAACATTGCTACTGCAGAGGGCGCTTATCAAGAGGCTGCCCAGTACCTCGATAAAGCAAGTGGTTTAAGCGACGCGGGTAACGAGGTGACGTACTCACGCGCTAATCTTCTTGTAGCCGAGGGGAAAAAAGAAAATGCTATTGCGTTTATTCGCGCTTTTATTGATAAGAACCCCGCAGATGTTCAGGCATTGGCGTTATGGTTTGCATTGGCAGCGGAAGTGGGGGATGGCAAAGCGGTTATCGCCCACACGCAAACACAATTTAGCAAGAACAAGAGCAATCTTAAGTTAAGGCTGCTACTGGCAAGAATGTACTCGATAAACGGTCAGCTTGATAACACAGTGTCACTGTTAGCGGATGTAGAGGGTGACGAATCGTCACCTCAGGTTTTTTGGAACTTAAAAGGCCAAACGCTTATAGCGACGAATAATGTAAAAGAGGCAACGGCCTTTTTTGACCGCTGGCTGTCCTTTTACCCACAAGACAAAAACGCGGTTCTAGGTAAACTATTAATTGTTGATTCACAGAAGCAATTTAAGCAAGGCTTAGCCCTTACCGATAAAGTGCTTGCGAAGCGACCCGATGCACAATTAACGCTGTTGAAAGCGTATTTCCATAGTCGTCTAGGTCAGGCAAAACCAGCTTGGGATATTATCAATAGCACGACCGATGATGTAAAAGCATTGCCATTTGTGAGAGGCATTATTGCGCGTTTGCATCTTATCGAGAAAGCGCCAGAGCAAGCAGTAGAACACGCTAAAGCGGCCTATGACGCAACGGCAAATTCAGACAATGCGCTGCTTTTAGTGGCTGCACTGGAAATGTCTGGTAAGAAAGAGCAGGCGTTTAGCTTTTTAGAGAAACATGTTGGTGCTCACAATAATGATGTGCAAAGCGCCATGCTGCTGGCTGAGCGTCAAATTCGCTCAGACCGAAAGGCGGCCATAGATACCTATGAACAGGTGTTGTCCAAAACACCGGACAACTTTGTGGTATTGAATAACTTAGCGTATTTAGCTTTTGAAGATGGCGAATTAAAACGGGCTGAGGAGCTCGCGAAAAAAGCCGTGTCATTACAGCGTGAAAACGCAGATGCTGTAGATACATTGGCGCAAATCTATATTGCTAAAGGTGATAAAGAGGCAGCGTTAGCGCTTTATGAGCAAGTTTCCGCAGGTCCTATCGCAAGCGATGAGGTTTATTTGAACCATGTAGACTTGTTACTTGCGCTCGATAAAAAGGCATTAGCGAAGCGTCGTCTAGCAAGCAGAGAATTTTCATCCGAAGCAGCAAAGCAAAGAGCGGAGAATATTAAACAGCAACACGGGCTTTAAAAGCTTTTAGAAGAGCGAAGCGGTTGGTTTCCTCTTCACATTACTCGTAAAAAAACAAAGGCCACATTCGTGGCCTTTGTTAAATGTGATGTCACGTGTTGCTTGTCTCTTTAAGGAAGGCTAAGGCAGTATAGATTGACATGCTACAGTGCGCCCGTTTTCGCAGAGCCCTTAACTAATCGCGCTTTGAATGCTGCGCCGACAATTGCATTTTAAGCTCGCGCAGCTCTTTCATTACATCGTGCAGTGTTGGCTCTACATGCCCTTGGGCAATTTGCTCTTCTAGCAATGCCGCTTCTTTTTCTGCCCGCGCTTTTTCATTTTCTCTTTCCATTACGTTTACCACAATGCCAATCACCATGTTTAGAAAGGCGAACGCCGTGAAGAAGATAAACGTGAGATAGAAAATCCAACTCAGCGAATATACTTCTTGGGTTTCATACATAACATCTGTCCAATCTTCGAAGGTCATGATCCTAAAGAGTGTAAGCATCGAGATGGTAATGTCTCCCCACAGCACTGGGTTAATGTTCTCAAATAGCGTGCTGCCCACTGCGGCGTATATGTAGAAGATAATAAACATTAACAGCATCACATAGCCTAGCTGAGGCAATGCTTTAACCAGTGAAACCAATAAAATCCGTAGCTCTGGGATGATTGAAATCATACGCAGCACACGGAAGACACGCACTAAGCGTGCTATCAACGCAAGCTCCGTATCATCTGCGGGTATCAAACTTATAATAACGATTAGCGTATCAAACCAGTTCCAAAAGCTTTTGAAAAAGTAGCGCTTACGCTTTTCGGCTAAAAAGCGAATGGTGAGTTCAGTTAAAAAGAAAGCGCTGATAAACCAATCTAGAAACAAGGTTACCGAAGCCATTGCCGAGGGAAGTTCATAGGTTTTTGCACCTACAAGCAGGGCGGAAATTACAATAACGCTTATAACAAAGGCTTCGAACCATTTATTGGCGCGGATCCGTTCAAATTTATTTTGAAGTTCAGAGGCTTGCATTTTTATTTATCACTCAAGGAAAAATCACTAAACCAACGGGCTTGCTGTAAGCCCGTTTGGCGTTATACTAAAGTTGCAGTTTGCACATTTAATGCGACATAAATGTTGGGGCAACACGCGCATTTTAAAACCGTTACCTGTGCATGTAATAAAAAATAGTCATTAAAAACGTAGGTGAAAATAAGGGGCACAATCATGGATGATGAATTACGTTTATTGCAAGCAAAATTACGCGCTGTGTCTACCCGTTTATCTACACCCATTTTAAGCAAACAAAACGCTCAGGCACTTTGCCATGAATACCGCGAGCTGTTGGGTGCTCTACAAAAGTTCACATCGCTAAAATAACGCTTTTGTTTAAGAGTCAATTTGACTCAGAGACTAATTTGACCAAGAGCCTAATTTGACTAAGAAATTAACGCGCATAAAAAAGGGCAGCCCATCGCTACCCTTTACATCGTCATTAAGGCTTTGTTAGTACCCTAATTTTTTATCCATTGCTATCGGTTTGTACCGGTTTAAGACCGCGGTTAACCATCGCCACATCTTCACCTGTCAATGTACCTGCCGCTTGCTTAAGCGTAATCACTGACTGAATAAAGTCGTAGCGAGCGCCCGCAAGGTTACGGCGTGCGTCAAACAAGTTACGGGTGCTGTCCAATACGTCAACAATAGTGCGTGTGCCTACATCAAAGCCTGCTTCTGTGGCTTTAAGTGCACTATCAGCGGAAACCACAGATTGTTCTAAAGCGCGAATAGTTGAGATAGACGCTTTCACATTATTAAACGAGCTGCGAACAGATTGTACTGTTTGACGATAGGTTTGCTCGGTAGCTTGGCTTTGCGCAACGTAATTATATTTGGCCCGCTGCGTTTGAGCACTTACGCTGCCGCCTTGATAAATTGGCACGTTCAGCGTAACACCTATCGACTGGCTGTCTAGATAAGGCGTGTCATATGCGACAGGCGCGCTCTGACCCGCATCGTTAATAAATTCCCCTTCAACTTCGTCTTTTGAGCGACCGTATCTACCCGATAAAGACAGCGTCGGCAAGTGCCCTGAACGCGCAATTGCAATGTCTTCTTTCGCAATGTCCATGGCTAAACGGTCAACAAGTAACGCTAAATTTTTATCTTCAGCGGTTTCTAACCAGCTTTCTACGGTTTCAGGCACCGGCATGGTTGCTGAGAAATTCTCTTTGTTAAGGCCATATAAGTTATCGTGGTACTTACCAGTAATAACCCGCAGTGCCTCAAGAGCAAATTCAAGTTCGTTTTTAGCCTGTATTTCCTGCGCCACAGTTCTATCAAAATTAGCCTGTGCTTCGTGTACGTCAGTAATCGCGGTTAAACCAACTTCAAAGCGCTGACGAGTTTGTTCTAATTGACGCTCGATAGCACGTTTCTCAGAGCCAACAAACTCTACGTTATCGCGAGCGCGAAGCACGTCAAAATATGCCGTTACTGTTCTTACAATAACGTCCTGCATGCTTGCGGCAAGCTGAGCGTCACTTTGCTCCGCAACCTTCTCAGCACGGTCTAAGTTTAGCCAGTTTGCATGGTCGTATAGTGACATAGATAGCGAAATGCCATAGTCCTTAGTGTCTACCGTGGTGTCGGTAGTGAAAATTGTATCTGGACCTAGCTGTTGAAAACGCTCAGATTCGGCATGGGTATAACCCACCGAGCCTGAAATTTGGGGGAGCAGGCTTGCACGGCTAAGACTAATTCCTTCAAACGCAGCATCACGTTGCGCTTTCGCTTGGTTTACCAATGGATCGTTCGCCAGTGCTTGTTGATATACCCGCATTAGGTCATCGGCCAAGGCACTAGTTGTCATCGATACTCCGATAACCAGCGACAGAAGTGTTCGTTTCATGCTTACGTCTTCCTGTTGTGTTCAAGTTGCGTCGTCGTGTTTTCGTTAAGACGACTAATTAAAACCAAGTGTATGAAAATTCAACCACAAACCGAAAGTACAAACTCGTAACAGTATTCGTTTAACTGTAACAGAATATGTGATCTACCCACGCAATTATTATAGTAATAGACGACTTGTAATATGACTTTTCTGCTATTCGATCACACCTAAATATTGCATTTACAACGCATATACATGGTTGGTGTGTAAATGTACTATGTATGATAAATCTATTTGAACCATAAGTGTCAGCAAATGAGCAAGGAATTCCTTTCATTTACCTCAAATGATGTAGAAATCACCGATATTAAGCCAGTGTATCGTGGTTTCTTTACGATGAATCAATATCAATTTAAACACAAGTGCTTCAATGGAGAATGGAGCGACACCGTCACCCGCGAAATTTTTGAGCGCGGTCATGCAGTGGGGGTACTACCTTACGATCCCATTCTCCAAGAGTTCGTACTGATCGAGCAGGTAAGGATTGGGGCGTTGGCCACATCTTCAAGTCCTTGGCTGATAGAAATTATCGCAGGCATGATAGATGAAGGGGAAACGCCCGAAAATGTGTGCCATAGAGAGTCAATGGAAGAAGCAGGCATTGAGCTTGATAACCTCACTAAAGCGCTCAGCTATTTATCCAGTCCTGGTGGCACGACAGAAAGATTACATATTTTTATAGCGAAAACGAACGCGGCGAAAGCGCACGGTATCCATGGCTTGGATACCGAGTCTGAAGATATTAAGGTGCATCGGGTTAAAGAGAATACCGCCCTTGAATGGTTGGAAAATGGCCATATTGACAACGCGGCGGCAATAATTGCGCTACAATGGTTTTTCATGCACAAAACTCAACTACTGGAGCAATGGCAGACATCGTGACTCAACGCAATCAACGAAAGTATGTACCTAATCTTCCGTCTATGCAGGCGCTTTGCGAACTGAATTACTCGTATGTTCTGAGGATTCTGCCTGACTGCGATACGGAAGATTTGAGCTACGAATTTTCGGTAGGGGTTGGTCTGTCTTATGAAATTCGCATTGTCGATTCTGCTCGTTATACCAGTACGATAAGCATTAAGCAGACCACCAAAGATATGCCGTCATACCTAACGCCCAGCATGACGGTGCGCTTATATCACGATGCGCGTATGGCTGAGGTTATAAACAGCCAAAATACAGGTGCACTCGAGCCATCTTATGATTATCCAAATTTAAAAATGCGTCAGCGCAACGAAAAGCACATGGTTAATATCTTCTTGGCAGAATGGCTAAATTTTTGTTTGCAGCATGCATCAAACGTTACTTCTGAAGCGTGATTACCCTTTTACAGTTAAGTGATTGCCACTTACTTAAAGATAAAGAAAAAGCAGGTTATGCAGGCATTGCACCGTATCACTCGCTAGCGCGTGTGCTTCAAAATGCGGTAAGTCCTTATATCAAACGAAGTATGGATGATGGGAATGTCAGTCAGCCTCTACGAGATAACGAGCGTAAAGTAATCATGCTCGTTACTGGCGACATTAGCGGTGACAACTCTTTAGAAAGCTATCGGCACTTTGCTGCGCTAATGGACCACTACTTAGTGGATGCAGATATAGAATGGTATGTACTGGCGGGTAATCACGACAACAATCCACATTTTGAAGCGGTGTTGAGTGAGCGGACGCTTAAAAGCGATAAACCGATAGTTTGCCAGCGCTGGCATATTCACGGCCTGGATACTCGCTCATCAAGTGATATTTATACAGCGGCAGGAGAATTAAAAAGTGAGGACGTTTGTGCGCTTGAACAAGCGTTAGTGAGTGCCCCTAGGAATAACCATCTTGTTGCATTGCATCACCATGTGCTTCCGTCAAATAGTTGGATGGATAAGCACTATTTGGATAATGCGTCTAAAGTTGTGGCACTATCTGAGCAATATTCACAAATTAAAGCGTTAATTCATGGCCATGTACATTCGCCGTTACGCCAAACAATAGGTTCAGACAATATCCCTTCTTACGGCAGTCCCTCTACATGTTGGCAGTGGAAGATGCAGGTAGAATTTGGTGTAAGCGACGAGGCACCGGGTTATCAGGTGATAGAGCTTTGCGATGATGGTGCAGTGAATGTTACGGTTAAACGGGTTGAAAAATAAGAGACAACAATGCAGCATATTTTATACCTTCACGGCTTTTTGAGTTCCCCAAAATCAATTAAAGCGCAGGCCACGAAAGCTTATTTCGAAAAGCATCATTCTGATGTCACATTGCATATTCCAGAGCTATCTAACTTTCCAAGCAAGGTTGAAAGCCAACTTCTTGCGCTTATTGAAAGTACTCCCGCCCTCTTAGAAGATGGGCTTAAACTGATAGGCAGTTCCATGGGCGGTTACCTCTCTACATTTTTGTTAGAGAAGTTTGGTGGCAAAGCGGTATTGATAAACCCGGCTGTTCGTCCTTATGAATTACTGCAAAGCTTTATTGGCGAACATGAAAACCCATACAGTAAAGAAAAATTTGAAATCGTCGCGAGTGATATGGACGTGATAAAAGCGTTGGAAGCCTCGTCACTGAGCGCGCCAGAGCGCTACAAAGTATTGCTTCAAACAGAGGATGAAACTCTTGATTATCGTCTTGCTGAAGAAAAGTATGCGCAAAGCCAGCTTGTCATTGAGCAAGGCGGTGACCACAGCTTTGTAGGCTACGAAAATCACTTACCTGCTATCGCTCAATTTTTGCTAAACTAAGCGCATTGCCAGGCTCATCGAGCCCTGCTAACATCAAACAAACACAGTGCAGTACTGTGGTTAATACCAGTGCTGTTTACTTCCTTTTCGTCGCTGGCTTAAATAATAACCATAACTATGTCAAATCAATACAATTCAGATGCTATCGAGGTTTTAAACGGCCTTGACCCCGTAAAGCGCCGCCCTGGTATGTATACCGACACCACCCGACCGAATCATTTAGGTCAGGAAGTCATCGATAACAGTGTGGATGAAGCGTTAGCCGGACATGCGTCTAACATTAAAGTTATTTTGCATGAAGACCAATCGTTAGAAGTTATTGATGACGGTCGCGGTATGCCTGTAGATATCCACCCTGAAGAGGGAATATCGGGCGTAGAGCTTATTCTCTGTAAGCTTCATGCAGGTGGTAAGTTTTCAAATAAAAACTATGCGTTTTCTGGTGGTTTGCACGGGGTGGGTATCTCGGTTGTAAATGCGCTTTCAACGCGCGTTGAAGTGACTATCAGACGCGATAGTAATGTATATCAAATTGCGTTTGAAAGCGGCGATAAAGTAGAAGATTTGCAGGTTATTGATACCTGTGGCAAGCGAAATACGGGAACCCGGGTTCACTTTTGGCCCGATCCCCAGTATTTCGACTCAGCCAAGTTCTCTGTTAGCCGCTTAATTCATAATTTACGTGCAAAAGCGGTTCTTAGCCCTGGTCTTCGTATTCGTTTTGACAATAAAATTTCGAAAGAAAGCCAAGAGTGGTATTACGAAGACGGGTTAAAAGACTATTTATACCAAGCGGTAGAAGAGTTTGAGACACTGCCGTCTGATGCACCTTTTGTCGGCACGTTTAGCGGTAACACAGAAGCGGCAGATTGGGCGGTAATGTGGTTGCCCGAGGGCGGCGATTTGGTGACAGAAAGCTATGTGAACCTTATCCCCACTGCGCAAGGCGGTACGCACGTTAATGGTCTTCGACAGGGATTATTAGAATCAATGCGGGAGTTTTGTGAATTCAGAAACCTCATGCCCCGTGGTGTTAAGTTATCTCCCGACGACATCTGGGATCGCTGCGCCTACATTCTATCAACCAAAATGCAGGACCCACAGTTTGCCGGGCAAACCAAAGAACGCCTATCTTCGCGCCAAGCCAGCGCGTTTGTATCGGGTGTGGTGAAAGACGCCTTCAGCCTTTGGCTAAACCAGCACACAGAAATTGCTGAAGCGCTTGCTGATATGTGTATCAACAATGCACAACGACGTCTGCGCCAAACCAAAAAAGTAGCCCGCAAAAAAGTAACGCAAGGCCCAGCTTTACCCGGAAAGCTTACCGATTGCTCTTCGCAAGACATCTCTTACTCTGAACTTTTCTTAGTGGAAGGGGACTCGGCGGGTGGCTCGGCCAAACAGGCTCGTGACAGAGAGTTTCAGGCAATTATGCCGCTGCGTGGAAAAATATTGAACAGCTGGGAAGTCGACTCCTCTCAGGTATTGGCATCTCAGGAGATTCACGACATTTCGGTGGCATTGGGCATTGACCCTGACTCAACCGATTTGTCGGGTTTACGCTACGGTAAAATTTGTATACTAGCGGATGCTGACTCCGATGGGCTACACATTGCGACCTTGCTTTGTGCGCTTTTTGTACGTCATTTTAGAACTTTGGTTGATGCAGGGCACGTGTATGTTGCTATGCCGCCACTATTTAGAATAGACGTGGGCAAAGACGTTTACTACGCGCTAGATGAAGGTGAAAAACAGGGCATCTTGGATCGTATTGAAGCTGAGAAAAAGCGCGGTAAAGTGAACGTGCAGCGTTTTAAAGGCTTGGGCGAGATGAACCCGTTACAGCTTCGTGAAACGACAATGGACCCTAACACGCGCCGTCTCGTTCAGCTTACCATTGAAGATGCAGAAGAAATGATGGAGTTGATGGATATGCTGCTTGCCAAGAAGCGTTCTGGTGACCGAAAAATTTGGCTGGAAAGCAAAGGAAATATGGCAGAAGTGGTGCTGTAATAAGCCGCTCTAGCATATGCCTTCCGTAACTTGCAGATAAAGCCTAGCTAGCAATAAAGCAAAAGTGAAACGCCAAGACACTATCCTGATAAAGGGAGTGCTTGGCGTTTTAATTTGTACATCTTCAATAAGATACTTCCGCGCATAATAACACTTGTTCCATTTAAGATAAGTAGCGGCCAGCTTTGGCTCAGTGGCATTGTTAGACCAAACAACAAAGTGCTAACGTCTTTAATAAGAATATTCTTGAAAAGCGAGAGTGACAGCGAGCCTACTTTTTGTCGTCGTTGTAAAACCAACCATTGATGCAGTGAGCCTTGAAACAGAACAACGGTGACCGCAAGCATCAGGGTATTCGCTCCTAATTGTGCCAACGCCGGAAAGGGGCGAAATGCGATTGATAGTGTACCGCCAATAAGTGCAAACAATGCAAGCGCGGTAACAGCGGCACAAATGCGTGTACGCCTGTGCTCCCAAATTTTCCAAATAATGATGAGTGTAAGGATAAGCGCACCAAAACGCGTCCACACGAGATAGTGGTTGAAAGGCTCAACAGAGATACCAAACAAGAAAATTGAAAAAAACGCGAAGTAGCTAGAACCAAATTGGTTAAGGGAAAGACTGTGATTAGCGTCATTATCGACCACAATTTGGCTTCGTGCAATGGCTTTTATTTGTGACCACAGCCCTAACCACGTAAGTAAAAATAGCGCAGCACTCGCAAAACCCAAGATGTGGTAAAGCACTTTGATAGCTCCACTTTAAGATATTGATAATATTGAAGTGTGAATAGTGTATCACAGCGAAACGATGGCGAGACGAGAAGAAAACGCACTATGAATTCAGGGTAGCTTGAAGCCATCAAATTTCCAATTGGCCCAGTACCTGCTTCCCCTCAAATAAGGTTTCGAAAATAGCGCAAATTCATTAGCAAGGAGGATTATTTTGACATTGTACCCAGTTACTTCATCATCACTACATCGGGCAGTTGGTAACGAAACCACAACGCTTCTTTTTGATCACGACGGTACACTTATTGATTCGGAGACCGTACATTACGACCTGTGGAAGGACATTTTGCATGAGTATAGAGTGGAACTTAGTGAAGATTTTTATTGCGAAGTAATGGCAGGTATCCCTGTTAAGCAAAACGCAGTTGATTTGGTGGAGCACTTTCAACTCGACGTTGCGCCTGCCGTGTTAGCTGATAAAAAGCACAAGAGTATTAGCGACTACTTAGATAGGCAAGCATTTCCCCTCATGCCTTTTGCTAAAGAAACCCTTAGTACGTGCTTCAAAAATGGCTATACCATCGGCATCGTAACAGGAGGAAGCAAGAAGTCTGTCGAAAAGACGCTGTCGCAATATGAGTTAGGCGGCTATGTATCTTGTGTGGTCGCTGTGGAAGATGTAGAAAATAGCAAACCTGCTCCTGACTGCTATGAACTCGCTATGGCTAAATTAAACAAGTCGCCAAGCGAGTGCGTTGCTATTGAAGATACGCAGACGGGGATGAATGCGGCAGTCTCTGCGGGCTTAGCTTGTGTGGTAGTCCCAACTGCTTTATCAAAGCACCACGACTTTACAAGCGCTACCGTTAAATACACTAGCTTAAATGAATGGGTAAAAAGGGAATTTGGCCGCTAACGCATTGCTAACCAAGCTCTATGACTTGTCAGGCCACTTAAGCTCACGTCGTAGTGGCGGGCGAATAGATAACATAGTATAAACAGTGCCTTGACTAGGGCTTATCTAAATAATTTCACGGGTAAAGCAGCAGTATCATGATTTTGCGTAGCGTAAAATGGCTTTTTATTATCATTGCCGTTATTCTCCTCCTGCTTCTCGCGGGTGCAACAGCGGTTGCCATTATGGCGGTTCAAAAGGCGCCGCTGGTGGCATCAACTGCGACGACGCAACTTGATGGCGCTGACAGTGTGAACGAATTATTAGGTCAGCTTCAGCGGGCGTTTTCGCGGCGCGAGGAAGGCCATCAGGTAACGCTAACTGAAACTCAGGTCGAGAGTCTAGTCGGCGTTCTACAGCGTGCGTTGCCTGACTTTAAAGGTGTGGTAAATATTAGCCCTATCGGAGGGACTATTAACCTAACCTACGCCATTCAGGATACGGGCTATTTTGTGAATGCCTCGGCGCTCGTACTGCCGGGCAACAGTTTGCGTATTGAACAGGTAAAAATCGGCGATTTGACAATACCGGGTCGCTATCTACTTCGCTTCCTTGAACGTACCGTTAATTCTTATACCGATTCGGAAATCGCTACAATCGCGTTATCGCGTGTTGAAAGGGTTACTATGAAAAGCGGTGAGCTTACCCTAGATGTGGGGCGATTAGATGCTCTGTTGACCGAGTTAAACGTAGTGGCATCGAATATGTCAGTTGACGAGGAAAGCGAACTTCAGCGCTTGTCCGCCTACTATTTGCGCTATCTTTCTGGAAGAGAAATCGCGCTCTCAACCGAACCTGTCTCTCTTATTGAATATTTACGTGAGGGAATGGCGAGAGCGCGAGAGCAAAGTGAAACACCTCAAGATGCGGTACTACACAACAAAGCGGTTATTTTAGCGCTTGCTGTTTACGTAGGGCATCATCGCGTTGGAACCTTGGTGGGAGATATACAGCCCAACGCTGAAAAAGCGTTAAAGCCGCGCAGAGGCGCAGTACTTCACAACCGTAATGACTTAGCCCGACACTTTATTATTTCAGCGGCGTTAGAACTTCTGTCTGAAGAAGGTATGTCGTTAGCTATTGGGGAGTTCAAAGAGCTTATGGACCGCGGCAATGGCGGGTCAGGTTATAGTTTTGTTGATTTGGCAGCAGATATGTCAGGTAATGAGTTTGCGCAGGTGGCAACCGAGATTAGCACCGCTGTCGATGTGCAAAATGCGATGGCGCGGATTCAAAGCGAATTAGAAATAATTCCTGCTATTGAGGGGTTTCCAGAAGGGTTGAGTAAGCAAGCTTTCATAGAACAGTATGAAAGGGTAGACAGCATTGCTTATCTTAAAGAGGTAGAAGAAATAAAGCGCAGAATTAATTTGCTGCCCCTTTATCAACGATAAATTATCTATGCGGATTAATGGTATAAAATGATGAATATTTGAAAAAAAGCCCGCTGTTAAAGCGGGCTTTCTTTTTTTTTGATGTGCTATGTTTAGTTCTTTGAAAGCGACTGTTGAAATTGAGCGATAGTCACCAGAGCTAGCTCTATTTTTTTCACGAGTGGCGCTAATGCCTGTTTAGCTTCATCGTCATTGAGTTCTTTGATCGATTGCCAGTCATTCGCGATTTCTTGTACATAAGGACCGAAGCGTTTAGCTGACGTGGTAAACCCGCTGTCATCCGCAAACACAGCTGCAAATTTGCCTTTTTGATCGCGCTGCAAATTATCTAAAATTTGGTCGGCATCAACGGCTTTGCGGTGTAGCGTTTGAAGTGTTTCCTGAAGTTGTTGATGGACAGCCTGCATCTCTTGGCTTTGTTGCATGGTTACGCCTTTTGTTTCTTTGTGTCGTAAGTGTACATCTTGAAGTACGTTCGCTGTAGCTGAACGCTACCCATGACCTTAGTTAAAGCCATGATAATGCCTTACGGTAAATAATGGTTAAAGTTTAATCTTTTAAGGTCGATAACCTAAAAAGTGTTGTTGTATTTGCAGCGGTAGTTAATAAAGCCAGTTAAGGTTTACTAACGCCACTGATTGCTAAATACCCAACATGTCGTAAGGGTGGGCAATTTTGCCCATTTTTTTACTTTGCTACAAGCAACAAAGGAAAATGGTATGGATCTACAAGGTACTAGTGCCTCTGGAGCGTCCGGTGCGTCACTTGAGTTGGCCTCTCTTAAGTTGGCAAAAA
Organism: Alteromonas sp. KUL150; assembly: GCF_009811475.1. NCBI lineage: Bacteria > Pseudomonadati > Pseudomonadota > Gammaproteobacteria > Alteromonadales > Alteromonadaceae > Alteromonas > Alteromonas sp. KUL150. Next base: position 1,763 of record NZ_BLIJ01000055.1, on the reverse strand, counting down.
GCCAGCAAGAGCAAGAGGGTAAAGCGTCGCTTCAGCTGCTGGAATCAGCCGCTGACGTACCAAAAGCGTCATCTTCAAACCCCGCGTTAGGCGCCAACATCGATACCTACGCGTAAGTTACGGATGCAAATGTAAGTCGATAGGCGTTTTGCCGGGTTGACCGCCAATTTCTCTTACCAGTTTTGGCACTAAGAAACCCGGCAGACGCTTTATCGCTTCTTCCATAATATTGCGGCCATCGTCATCGCTTACATAGAAGTGACTCGCGCCTTGCACCTTGTCGAGCACGTGAAGGTAGTATGGCAACACGCCTGCATCAAAAAGCGCTTCGCTTAAATCACTAATCGCGTCGCCAGAGTCGTTGACCCCTTTCAATAATACAGATTGATTAAGTAACGTTACCCCGTTTTTCCGCAGTGTATTCAAGCCCTTTTTGAGTGAATCTGACATTTCATTGGCATGGTTTGCATGCAGCACTAACACTTTTTGCAGTGGTAGCGCGGTAAACCATTTAATGAATTCCTCGCTAATTCTTTCTGGTAGCACTACAGGTAAACGGCTGTGAATACGCAAGCGTTTTATGTGGTTGATTGTCGCTATTTCGTTGGCTAGCCATGCCAAGTGCTCATCTTTTGCCATAAGCGGATCGCCACCAGAAAAGATTACTTCGTTGATATTACTGTTGCTGCGAAGGTAATCGAGAACCTCAACCCATTGGTGCTTACTTACTGCATTGTCGGCGTAAGGGAAGTGGCGGCGGAAACAGTAACGGCAGTTCACAGCGCATCCAGTTCGAACCATTAACAACACGCGAGAATCATATTTGTGCAAAATACCCTTACCCGCAGTGTCATGCTCTTCTAGCGGATCTTCGCTGTAGCCTGGCGAGGTCAAGAACTCGTCGTTTAGCGGCATCACTTGCAAAAACAAAGGGTCGCTAGGGTTTCCTTTTTCCATTAAATCAGCGAAGTGACGCGGAACACGCATAGGAAAAAGTCGACGAGCTTTGATGTGCTGGGCATATTTTTCTGGGTCTAAACCTAAGTGTTGTAATAGCTTTACTGGGTCGGTAAAGCTAAGGGCTAATTCTTTTTGCCAGTTATGCTCTACAGAAATCGCTTTTTTAGGTATTATTTGTTCCACGAAACTTTTTGTACCTTATGTTTAGACAGAGGAATTATGGCTTATTACAGCACTAACGAGTTCAAAGGCGGCCTGAAAATCATGCTGGACGGCGAACCTTGCAACATTTTAGAAAACGAATACGTAAAGCCGGGTAAGGGCCAAGCGTTTAACCGCGTTAAAATCCGCAAGCTTATTTCAGGTAAAGTTTTAGAAAAAACTTTCCGCTCAGGTGAATCGGTAGAAGGCGCTGACGTAATGGATACGGAGCTTGCCTACCTTTACACCGACGGCGAATTCTACCACTTTATGAACAACGATACATTCGAACAAATCGCAGCGGATGAAAAAGCGGTAGGTGAGAATAAGAAGTGGCTAGTAGAAAACGACGTTTGTACTATCACGCTGTGGAATGGGTCACCTATCACAGTAACGCCGCCAAACTTTGTTGAGCTAGAAATCACAGAAACCGATCCTGGCCTAAAAGGTGATACAGCGGGCACAGGCGGTAAGCCAGCAACGCTTACTACCGGTGCGGTGGTACGTGTTCCTCTGTTTGTTCAAACAGGTGAAGTTATCCGTGTAGATACGCGCTCTGGCGAATACGTGTCTCGCGCACAAAAATAATATCTTATACCAGT
>NZ_BLIJ01000054.1:0-3934 GCF_009811475.1 Alteromonas sp. KUL150 | reverse complement strand
TGAAGCTTGCCAGCGCCTTCTGAGTGGGCAATGATCTATGCGGATTGGTATTAAGCGCATATCGCGCATTCTTTTTACGTGTAAAGCCGGTGCCTTTGTGTACCGGCTTTTTGTTTTAGCTTTTTCTATTTAGGTTTAAACACATGCAATCTTGGCAGCCTACTACCACTCATGAAGCGCGTGTTGCGCGTGCCGAATTACTTAGAACTATCCGTGATTTTTTTTACGCAAGAAACGTGTTAGAGGTAGACACGCCTTTACTTTCAAACGGCACGGTTACCGATGAGCATCTTGATGCATTTGATACCGAGTTTAACTTTGCCCAATCGGGCAAGCCCACTCGGTTATATCTTCAAACTTCGCCTGAATATGCCATGAAACGACTACTTTGCGCTGATAGCGGCTCTATCTACCAAATATGTAAAGCATTTCGTCACGAAGGCGAGGGCCGCTGGCACAATCCAGAGTTCACTATGTTGGAGTGGTACCGCTTAGGCTTCGATCATTTTGCATTAATGGACGAGGTTGATGCCTTATTGCAAGAAACGCTGGCGACAGCTCCAGCCGATAAGATGACTTATCAGCAAGCGTTTCAAACCTATTTGAATATTGACCCTCTAAGTGCTGATGACAACGTGTTGCTAAAGGCAATGGAACAGCAGAATATAGATATTCATGCACCGCAAAGCCTCAGCGATGACAGTAAATTTCAGCTGTTATTCAGTTATGCTATCGAGCCTAAAATAGGTATCGATAAGCCATGTTTTATTTATAATTTTCCGGCTTCTCAAGCGGCACTTGCCAAGTTAAGCGCTACAGATGAACGGGTTGCCGAACGCTTTGAGGTGTATTACCGAGGCGCTGAACTCGCCAATGGTTTTAATGAATTGAGCGCTGCGCGCGAGCAACGTCAGCGCTTTGAAACGGACAACGAGAAGCGTAAGGCGGCTGGTCTTCCCGTAAAACCTATCGATGAGCACTTTCTAAGCGCGTTAGACGCGGGGTTACCGCCTTGTGCGGGTGTGGCACTGGGTATCGACAGATTACTTATGCTCAAAACGAATGCAAAGCACATTCAAGAGGTAATTAACTTTACGGTAAGCAGAGCATAGGGCCTTTTTGGATGAACAGGAGAGCGAAAAACAGGACTTTGGCGCTCACACTGTTAAGAAACATTAAATTGCGCTAGATAAAGGTGAAGTTACGTTATTCTGCGGTTGACATGCGTCAAGCAATGCTGAAAAATGTTATAACATCACTAAATAATGTTATAACATCCTCAGAGGAATACCCATGAAAATGCGTTCGCTGCTAAGTTTGTCCATAGCAGGGCTGTTAAGTGCGCCTGTGTATGCCACCACGGTAACAGGAAAGGTCACAGACACGGCAGGTCAGCCAGTCGCAGGGGCCGAAGTTAAAATAGAAGGTAGTCGCCGTGTAGCATACACTGACGAAAACGGTGTTTACCGCTTTGACGACGTAAAACAGCCACATATTCATCTACATGTTTACTCTTCCAACTATATCCACGGTGACAACGACTTAGGTGACGTAACTGCCGATCAAAACGTCGACTTCGTTTTAAAACCTTCATCGGTCGAAAATATTGTGGTTACCGCTAACGCACTTCAATCGTCGGTACTGGAATCGGTTACGCCAGTTACAGTCATCGGTGCTGAAAAATTACGTAAAATTGAAGCGCCAACGCTAGGTGAAACGCTTAAAAATGCCCCGGGGGTTCACAGTACCTATTTTGGCCCTGTATCTAGCAGTCCTGTTATTCGCGGTAACGATGGCCCACGTGTAAAAATTGTTCAAAATGGCTTGGATGTTTCTGACGTATCTCGTGTTGGGCCCGACCATAACGTAGCCACCACACTGTCAAGCGCCACTCAGGTGGAAATTTTGCGCGGCCCAGCGACGCTCCAATATGGCAGTGGGGCCATTGGCGGTGTAGTCAACGTGGTTGATAAGCGTATTCCTCAGTATCAGCTTGAAGGCGTTGAAGGCGAGGCTGAAACTAGCTACAGCACAGTAAACAATGGTTCTTACACCCGCGCCGATGTGACGGGTGGCAGTGGTAATATTGTTTGGCATGTAGATGGTTTTTATCGCGATACAGATAATGCAGATATTCCAGGTTTTGCGTCTATTGACCCGGATGAAGATGAGCCAAACGGTGTATTAGAGAGCAGCGCCATGAAAACAAGCAACATTGTTGCTGGTTTATCTTATGTGGCTGACGAGGGGTACTTCGGTTTCGCGGTTGAGCAGTTAGACAATGAATATGGTGTGCCTGGTCATAGCCATGCCCACGGTGAGGAAGAACACGACGAGCACGATGAAGATCTTGAAGGTGAAGATCACGATCATGAAGGGCATGATCATGAAGAGCATAGTGAAGAAGGTGTGTTGCTTGATGTGGATATGACTCGTTATCAAGCTGCAGGCGAGTGGCACTCTCCTGTACGTGGCCTAACAAACCTCAAATTTGCTGCTGCCTACACTGACTATGAACATGCGGAAATTGAAGACGGCGAGCCTGGTACCGTATTTACAAACGAATCGAGCGATATCCGCCTATCTGCTTATCACGAAGAAGTGAATGGTTGGCACGGGGTGTTCGGGCTACAGTTTAACCATAGCGATTACAATGCAGTGGGTGAAGAAGCCTTTACGCCAGCCAATACGACGTCTAGTTACGCGCTTTACATCGTTGAGCAGAAGAAAGTAGGTGACGTTACTTTTGAGCTTGGTGGTCGACTGGAGCGCACCACGTTGGACGCTGAAGCCAGTGAAGTGGAACTTGACGTATTGCATGAAGAGCATGAAGGCGAGGAACACGAGGGTGAAGAACACGATGAAGAGCATGAAGAGCACGCTGTTGCTTTCAACTTCCCAGACTATGACTTTACCAGCCTGTCGCTTTCAGCTGGCGCAAACTGGGAATACCAGGAAGGTCACTCAATTGCCGTTACATTGTCACGCAGCGAGCGAGCACCTAGTCAGCAGGAACTGTTCTCAGCGGGTCAGCACTTAGCAACCCAAAGCTACGAAGTAGGCTTGGTGTTTGATATGGACGAAGAGGGGCATATTGAAGAGGGCCTCAAAGGGGTAAAAGAAGAAGTAAGCACCAACCTAGACATTACTTTTCGTAAATTTACCGGAAGCTGGGGCTACAGTGCGTCTTTCTTCTACAATCAGGCTGATGACTATATTTTCCAAACAAGTACGGGGCTGATTGCACTTAGTGAGCACGAAGAACACGGCGAGCATGAGGACGAAGAGCTAGAAGGCGAGCTTGAAGGGCACGGACATGACGAGCACGGCGATGAAGAAGGCTTGCCAATCTATTACTTTCAGCAGGCTGACGCAGACATATGGGGCTTCGAAGCAGAAACTTACGTAGACCTGACTGACACGCTGCGCTTAACCGTGTTTGGTGACTATATTCGCGCGGAAGTAGAAGATGACAATCTTCCACGCACGCCACCGCTACGCTTTGGTAGTGAACTGAGCTATGTAAATGATGGCCTTAGCGCCGATGTGGGCTTTACGTGGTATGACGATCAAACTGAAGTGGCGTCATTCGAGACAGCTACAGACGGTTACACCTTGGTCAATGCCAGTGTGCAGTATGAGTTTGGTGCTCAAGGTATCGATTGGGTTGTATTTGCCCGTGGTGAAAACCTTACTGACGAAGAGGCACGCGTGCATACATCTTTCTTGAAAGACCAAGCGCCGCTTCCAGGTAGAAACTTCACTATGGGTGTAAGAGCGTTGTTTTAACCAAACAAGTCCCTTGCGAAAAAATAAAGGCGATGCATTGAGGAGACTCAGTGCATCGCCTTTCTCGTTTTAGACCAAGAAAAAATGCACTGATTGTTTATTTTTCCTGTAAAACTAAACCTTGATAAAAGCGTAGCATACCAAT
>NZ_BLIJ01000053.1:0-36232 GCF_009811475.1 Alteromonas sp. KUL150 | reverse complement strand
ATCTATGCGGATTGGTATTATGAACATCTGAAACTGGCTACGGAATAGAGGTGACAATGATTGAATTGGCGAGTTGGCTAAATACTCAAAGTGAAAAACACATGGTGTTAGGTTATGGAAGCTTGCTAAGTAAAGAGAGTCGAGAGCGCTACTCGAACATTTTCACAAAAGGGATCCCTGTAACGGTTTCAGGCTTTGAACGGGCGTGGGTAACGCGTAGTCTTCAAGAAAAACAGACTTACGTTGGCGCATTGGCCAACTCGCACAGCAAATTAAATGCCCAGCTCATACCTACCCTTATTAACCCTGCCTTACAGGAGCGAGAAAAAGATTATCGGTTTGTTGAGGTAAGTCCCAGCGCGCTTAATTTTCACCTTCATGAACCCGATGAGTCTTCGTTGATAGACAATGTGCTGTCTCAATTCACCTTCTGGATTTGTGAAACCCTAGCGTGCGAACCAGCAAGTGAAGAATTTCCCGTTCACCAGACGTACGTTGACACCTGCTTGGCCGGCTGTTTAGAACACGGTGGCATTAAAGAAGTTGAGCGTTTTGTAACTCATACCTCGCTGTGGGAGCATCCAAGGGTAAATGACAGGGCAAAACCGAATTATCCGCGGGCGGCAAAAGTGAATAATGAAGCTATCAAGCGCATAGACAATATTTTAGCAAAGGGCTAGTGTTTATAAATAACGAAAGCGCTCATGCGAAAGGTTCATTGTGAATACAAATAGCTCTATTTTTACAAGGAATGATATTACATTGCGGCCCCTTACTTTCGACGATAAGCAGTGGGTACTTGCGCTTCAGCAGGACCCGTTATGGCTTAAATATATTGGAAGTAAAAATGTCAATACACTAGACAATGCGTGCGATTATATCGGCAGAACAAATGCGCAAAGAGAAGAGTGGGGATATGGCCTGCTTGCCGTTGAGGCGACAGACACGAAACAGCCTTTGGGCGTTTGTGGGCTATTTAATCGTTTTGCGTTTGAGTGTCCTGATTTAGGCTTTGCTATGCTGCTAGAGGCAAGAGGTCGTGGCATATGTTATGCGGCATGTCAGTGCGTTATAGCCTGGTCTGCTTCCGAAGGATATCGCTTTTTAACCGCGATGACCCACCCAGAAAATATGGCATCGCAAAGGCTTTTACAACGTTTAGGATTCAAAAAGCTGGGATTTTACTTCGATAAAACCTTCCCAAAGCAGCATTTGTTTAGGCTGGATTTACAGCCATAAAGGAACGTCCTCTATGGCTGTTTTTTTCAAAAGTTCTTACCGTAATTTTGCCCTAGCGTTACAACGGCGGTAGCACGGTCATTTTTTTAATAATGATTGGTTCAATCGGAACGTTATTCGCGTTTAAGCGGATTGAGTATTCGGTTTCTACTTCCGACATGGCATCAACAATATCTTCACCGTCCACAATCACGCCAAACACTGCGTAGCCCCAATCTCTGCCCGGGTTTAAGCTACTGTTGTCATTTACGTTAAAGAAAAACTGACGATTTGCCGTATGCGGGTCACCCTGTCTCGCCATTGCTATGGTGTGTAGGTCGTTGGTCAAACCGTTACCAGACTCGTTAAAGATATCGGGGAAATTTGATTTGCCATTGAAGTCGGTCGTATAACCGCCACCTTGCACCACAAAGCCCGGCACAATGCGATGAAAAATGGTGTCTTCATAAGCACGCTTATCTACATAGCGAAGGAAGTTATTTACCGTAATGGGCGCACGTCTTCTGTCCAATTCTACCACGATATCACCCATGGTAGTTTCAATCTTTACCCGTGGATAATAGTTATCTGGCTGAACCTGAGAGCCATCGTCTTTCTTTGCCATAGCTGCTGAACTGCTGCCTATCAACATAACGACCGTTAGCAGTGGTAAAAGTATTTTTCTCATAAAAATGCCTTTAAATTTAATCCTTAATTCGCGTATTTCTTTTTCGCACCTAGCGTTTCGCAGTGCCTAAGATAACGAACTTTTTATCGCTCGCAAGTACCTTGGCACCACCGAACAATTTTTTAAGTTTAATGTGATAGTCCAGGTGCCGGTTACCCACCACAACAAGATGCCCACTTTTTATAAGCAATTCTCGTGAATCGGTGAACATCTGCCATGCAATATGATCGGTAATGGCGTTTTGTTGATGAAACGGTGGGTTACACAATATTTTGGTAACAGCGGGTTTGTATTCACGCTGCAGAAGGGTTTCTAAACAGTTACTTGCCACAAATTCACACTGATCGATCTTATCTGGAAAGTTATTGAGCACGTTTAGTCTTGCGCTCTCTAACGCCATATAAGACTCATCCACAAATATAACCTTGGCATCCGGCGCAAGAGACAATGCATTGACGCCCAATACGCCATTACCGCAACCTAAATCTACCACCACGTCATTAGCACTTATCGTCATGTGCTCTAACATAATGCGCGCACCAATATCTAATGACTGACGTGCAAATGTGTTGGCTAGGTTATCTATGTTTAGCGTTATACCTGTTGTGCTTTTACACTGCCAGCGGGTAGGGTAAGGCGAGTCAGCCTGCTTTAAAGATGGTCGAGGCGAAGCGAAAATTAGCCGCGATTTCTTTTTTGCAAGAGAAGTGGTTGTGGGGCCAATATATCGCTCAAAAAGGTTGAGCACAGATTTTGTGATGGCTTTTACTTTGCCCGTCGCGATGATCTGAGTGTCAGGTGTAATATATTTCTGTAAGTCAATAAGCTGCTGTTCTAGCAGCGCAAGTGCACGTGGGACTTTTACTACAATAATTTGGGGAGCTTCTGCTGGAGAAAACGTTGAACTTTCAACACTGGTAAGTGTTTGCACAGGAGCCGTTTTTAGCGCCTCTGATTTATCATTATCTGATGTATCTAATAATTGGTTAGCTTTTAGGTTCTCGTGTAAAGAACGCAATGATATGTAAGAGTCAGATACCCAGTAAGGCGCTAAATGCGAGAACCAGCAGCCTAACGCACCAAAATCATCGTTAAAGATCATCATTGAGCCATCACTTTCACCGGTACCGATTGGAAAAGCTCCTTCACTCAATAACGATTCAATGTGCTCAATAATGAGTTCGTCGGCACTATCCCAAGCCTGAAGGCTTATATGTTGATGCTTTTCAGGGTAGCGAATAAGTGAGAATTGTCGGTCGGCAAAAATAAATTCTGTATTCATTAGCGTCTGTATTTTAGGAAAGGCTCACGACATTCACTAAAGCGAATGTGCATTTGATGAATTATAAGTGTGTATCTTATCATACCCTCGGTAGCACTCTAGCCAATAACTGCTGCTGTTTTACTGAAGCATGCCGGAATGAAAGACATTTCCTGAATCAGCGAAAGGATGGGAGGTCAAAAAATCAATCCACTTACACGGTGCTTGCGTATTTAGCAGCATAAAGTTAAGCATAGATAACACTGACTTTCATTATTAAGCTAAGACTAAGCACCAAGGGAAGCGAAAAACGTACGTATGCAATACTCTCTATTTGAGGCACCCCGAAACGAAGCGTCGCCTTATAAACTGCCATTATCCGAGGCTGATGTTAGGTACTTTCCCAGTGCATTGTCGCAAGATGACGCAGATAGCTTCTTTGCCTTGTTAAAAAATGAACTTCCTTGGCAACAGGACACGATTAAGTTATTTGGAAAGTCGGTAAAAATACCGCGCTTACAAAGCTGGCATGGCGACCCAGAGTGCACCTATACCTACTCTAATTTAACCATGGCGCCAAACCCATGGACGAAGAGTCTTTCGTCAATAAAAGCAAAGTGCGAGGCTCTGTGTGCACAAAGTTACGGCACACGGTTTAACAGTGTTCTTGCTAACTGGTATCGAGATGGTAAAGACAGCATGAGCTTTCATTCTGATGACGAGCCTGAGTTAGGCATGAACCCTGTTATTGCTTCAGTGACGTTAGGTGAAGCAAGACCGTTTGTCTTTAAACATAAAGAAACAAAAGAAAAGTATACGCAAGTACTTGAGCACGGCAGCGTATTGATTATGGCAGGAGCAACACAAAGCCATTATGTACATGGTATTGCGAAGACGGCTAAGCCTATCGGTGGTAGAATTAACCTTACATTTCGACATCTTATTCAAAGAGCAAGGTAAGCCAAAATGCAAGTAAAAACGTTTCTTGAGTCAACTATTGAAACAGCACTTAGCCCGAGTTATTTAGAAGTGGTTGATGAAAGTTTTATGCATAATGTGCCCGATGGGGCGCAAAGCCACTTTAAAGTGACAGTGGTGAGTGATGCCTTCGAAGGAAAACGACTGATTGCCAGGCATAGAGAAATCAACGGCCTTGCTGCTGAGGCGCTACAAGGGCCGGTACATGCGTTAGCACTTCATACATATACACCCTCCGAGTGGGAAGCGCGTGGCGGACAGCCTCTAACTTCTCCTGATTGCCTCGGTGGGAGCAAGTACAAAAAATAACGCTTTTTATCGTAACGATTGGAAGTGGAACAGAATGAGTGAAATGGAAAGCAGCGATATGAAAAATAGCGGTACGTTTGCCCCGTACGTCGATTTTATTAAGACCCCAGCCATTCAAGTATTATTCTTGGGAACTGGTTTTTTACTTGTGATGCTCTTTGTTTATATGGGCGTGCTAACGTCTTTTGACAACAGCGTATTTGAAGCGCTTAGTACCCTTGGTAGTGTGGAAGGCTGGCGGGGCGATGTGCTTAGAGATACCACAGCGCTAGGCAGCAATACGGTGCTTATTTTCGTGGTGGTATCAGTCGCTGGAGCCTTGGGCATGGCGGGAGAGAAGAAAAAGGCGTTAACGTTTGTTAGTGCTGTAGCAGCGGGAATTGCGATGACATTTTTACTAAAAGCAGGTATCGATAGGCCGCGTCCATCGCTTACCATGCAGCATGTTGATGTGTACACGCAAAGCTTTCCATCGGCGCACGCTACGCTATCTACCCTGGTATACTTCTATCTGGCGAATTTACTCACGCAATTATCGCAAAGTACGAAAGTGCGAATATGGATTTATGTTGCCACCGCCTTCCTGGTGTTTTGTATTGGGCTGAGCCGCGTTTTACTCGGTGTGCATTGGCCGAGTGATATTATCGCAGGATGGTTTGCCGGTGGAAGCATGGCGGCGTTTTGCTTTTATGTTATTAAGTGGAAACGCAAACTGCGTATCAAACGTGAAGCCTAAACAAGATGAGTTGTGTAAACGACTCGGTGAGATAATCAAGCGCGATCCCTTTAAAATGCGGTGCCTTCGTGCCTTACGTACCCTTGCATTACCACAAGGGTATATTGGCGCAGGGTTTGTTCGAAATGCCATTTGGGATGAACTACATCAAAAGGTTTCGCCTACCCCACTAAATGATATCGATGTCGTTTACTTTTGCGATAAAGTTACTATACCCAACAGTAGCGCTGAATATAAAAGCACAAAAGAATCACTTTCCCAATTAGATTTTTACCATGAAGCGCTATATGCAATTAAGTCGCAGGAGCAATTGTTTCAACATGAACTCTCCCGCCTCGTACCACACGCTAACTGGCAGGTTAAAAACCAAGCGCGTATGCATCTGGCACATAATCACTCTGCTTATCGAAGTTGTCATGACGCCATTTCATATTGGATAGAGAAGGAAACCTGCGTAGCGGTTCGCCTCTTAGCGAATGATGATGTAGACATAATCTGCCCCTTTGGCTTAGAAGCAAACTTTGCTGGAACGATAAGTATTAATCCCAAATATCCAAGGTCTGATGTTTTTGAACAGCGAGTAAGGTCTAAAAATTGGCTTAAGACTTGGCCTTTGTTGAAGGTAGTTAAAAAACACATGCGAAATTGTAAAGGTCTACTTCAGCGAAATGAATGAGCGAAAGCCACGGCTTTTCCTTTATAATCTTTATATTAGAAAGGCTGCAGCCTTTTGATTTATTGCATATTATGAGCGTCAGTAAACGTTTTGTTTAACGTGGTTATTTCGCTTAAGTTATTAGGGTTTTGTACATGGCTAGAATGAACTATCACCACCTTTACTATTTCTGGCGTGTAGCAAATACCGGGAACCTCACTCAGGTGGCAAACGAGATTCACTTGTCTCAGTCTGCAATTTCAGCGCAACTTAAACAATTCCAAGAGAATTTAGGTGTAACCTTACTGAAAAGAGAGGGGCGAAAGTTAATACTTACCTCTCAAGGGAAGCAGGTTTTAGAGTATGCGGATGAAATATTTTCAAAGGGAGAAGAGCTAGAAAACCTGATAAATAAAGGTATTCCCTCTCAGTCCAGCCATGTGGCTATTGGTGTTCTTTCTAACTTATCGAGAAACTTTGTAGAAAGCTTTACTTTGCCATTAATAAACGACAAATTTACCACTTTCTCGTTGCAGACGGCTGGCTTAAGTAATCTTCTTGACGGTCTATCTAGCTTTCGCTTCGATATTATTCTTACGAACCACAATATAGAGCTAGGTCAACAAAAAGGCATTTGGCACAGTGAATTAGTCTCTCGACAAGCTATTGAAATAATTGGACCGGCAAAACCCCGAAAAGCAAGAAAATTTCCTCAGAGCTATGCTGATGCCTCGTGGGTCCTTCCTTCGCAAAACAGTGAAATACGCTCGGCCTTTAGTATTGCTTGTGCTCGAGCACAATATACGCCCAACGTAAAAGCTGAAACTAACGATATGGCAATGCTGAGGCTTCTCGCGAGAGATAGTGGCGCTTATTCTGTAATGCCGTCTGTTGTTGTTCGAGACGAAGTTGCCAATGGTCTTCTTTATGTTCAGCAGAGTTTACCAGATGCATACGAGCATTTTTATGCTGTAACACTCGCTAAAAAGAAAATAACACCCCAAGTTCAAAAGCTCATTGATAACGCCAAAAGCGACATCACGGTTATGACGTAATAGATAGAACCGCTATCTAGCCACGACTCGGCCTATTCGATTGTTTATCGCTAACCACGAGTTATCGCTAGGCGTTTCCTCTAAATATATACAGCGTAAACTCTGCATATCGAGTTGATAAAGAGACGAGTAGAAATGCGCACTGTACTTAGCGGGATCTCTAGGTAGTCGCAATACATTGCAGTTTTTACTTTTCACATTTACTGAATCAGCCGTGTGGGAAATCACCCCTTCATCAGCACGAAGCTGCATTTTGGACAACGCCTCTGTTGAAAGTAATTGCACAGGGGTGTTCGGCTGGTAGTGTTGTTTGGCGCTACCGGGTACGGTCACACCTAAGTTGTCGGCATACTTAACAGGCTCGCTCAGCGCTTGCTCTATCATCAAATCATCGATAGGTCCGGGGCGAACAATAGTGGGAATGGGTGTCGTAATATCTAAAATAGTCGATTCGATACCAACACCTGATTGGCCACCATCTACAACGGCAGCAATACGTCCGTCTAGTGATCTCAAAACATGCTCTGCACAGGTGGGGCTAATGAATTTATATTTGTTAGCAGAGGGGGCTGCCAAGCCTTTTTTCGTAGCCCGGATTAGCGACATAAAGTTTTCACTTGCAGGAGCTCGAAGCACAATAGTGTCGTGGCCGCCCGTCACTTTATCTGATACCCAATGCTGCTTTTTCAACAACAAAGACAAGGGGCCAGGCCAAAAAACGTCTGCTAACTTGTACGCAATATCCGGTATGTCTTTGGCCCAATGTGACATGTCATCAACGCTTTCAATATGCACTATCAACGGGTTATCAGCAGGTCTACCTTTTGCTTCAAATACTCTTCCAATTGCATCTTCGTTCGTTGCGTCGGCTGCTAGCCCGTAGACAGTTTCGGTTTTTAAAGCAACGCATTCACCTTGCCTTATAAGCTCCGCAGCAGTAGCAACGTCTTTTGGAAAGCGCAGTACAGAAGTTTTGTAATTCATGAAGTTCTCAGCAGTTTTTTCTAAGTGCATCATGCAATGTCTTTAAAATTAATCAAAATGGATTATTTAAATGAAAGTGATATATATTTTAGAACTATAAAATTAACAAATTCCCCTAATTTTCTGAATATAAATGATTTTATCCGTGAGTTAATTTTAACAATTAAATTAAATAGAATGAATTTGTTCTAATTATATATTTTTTATAATTACTTGGGCGTGCTCTACTTCAAGGCAGGAAAAGGAGGATTGCATGTCGTCTCAAACAAGTTCATTTTTACTAATTTTACTACCGCTATTTTTGACTGCCATGTCATGGTTCAGCGGCTCGAAGAACACAGTATTTTCAAAGCTATACGTTGAGCGAGTGGCGATTTGGGGCACCATAGCACTATTTTCGCTCTCTCTTCTGGTGGGGCTATTTTCACCAGCCTCACCCAGCCTCGATAGTATGATAGTGACACTCTCGCCAGTGAAATCCGCAGTTATCTTAACAGTAGTTATCATTGGTGTGATTTTAATGCGATTCTCAAGAAACTATTTTGTGGGCGAAGCATGTTATCCTCGATTCTTAAAATGGATGCAGCTAACCTTGGCATCAGTTGTGGTAACAATACTAGCTAATCACTTTGTGATCTTTTGGTTAGGTTGGCTCTCGGTTAGTCTTTCTCTGCACAGGTTGTTACTTCTTTATCCGGAAAGGTCGCGAGCAGTTGTGGCGGCTCACAAGAAGTTCATACTAGCCAGAGCATCCGAGTTGCTGATGGCTGGCGCGTTTATTCTTTTATATAGCGCTTTTGACACGCTATATATCAACGACATTTTTACACTTATAAGTAATGCCTCTGCCGGTGAAGCAAACGGCGTTGTCGCTTTAACTCTCAGTGCGCAGCAATCCTCTTACTCACTATTTGCAGCATGCCTTATTTCGTTTGCCGCACTAATTAAGTGTGCCCAATTACCTGCACATGGGTGGCTAATTAATATTGTTGAAGCACCAACACCTGTCAGCGCATTACTTCACGCAGGCGTTATTAATTTAGGGGGATACCTCTTATTAGCCTTCGCACCGCTAATTTCACTTTATTCTGAAGCCCAGTGGATATTGGGTATTGGAGCAGGCCTAAGCGTATTTTTCAGCGCATTAGCAATGACCACCCGTGTCACGGTTAAGGTTCGCCTTGCGTGGTCAACGTCGTCACAAATGGGACTAATGCTTATAGAATGTGCCCTTGGGCTTTATGCGCTCGCGTTAATTCACCTCGTTGCCCACTCGTTTTATAAGGCATACGCGTTTTTAAACTCAGGTTCAGCGGTTTATGAAGCACTTGAGCATGATATCAGTGCACAGCGAACACCTACATTTGCAGATTGGTTAAACGCGCTGTTCGTTACCTCGCTGATAGTACTAGCAAGTTTCTCACTCACCGAGTATCAAGGCCCTGCAAGCCCTTGGGTTCTCGTTACCTTAGCGTTTACTGCTTACATTGCCATGCGAACCGCAACGTCGGATCAGACTCAGCTCTATATCCTAGTGGGTGTTTCAATTGGCTTGGTTACTCTCTACAGCTACGTTAAAGCCTTTGTTGCTGAAACGATTCTTTATCGCTACCCGCAGCCAGCTGACATGTTCTCACCCGTTGATACATGGGTGGTGAGCATTATTGCAGCACTTTTTATTATTCATTTAGTCATGCTTTCCTACGGGCACAAAAAAACAGTGCAACAGTTTAAGCAATTGCTTTTCGGTGGGCTTTACCTTGATGAATGGTTTACCAAGATCACACTTAAAATTGCCCCAGTTACACTTAGGCAAAACACAGGAAAGCGTCAGAAATCAGCGTCAATTACACAGATAGGGAGCAAATAATGGCAATCGTATCTCTCAATACGTCGAGTCTTGATGAAAAGCGTATCCAGCGAGCGGCAGCAGAAGCCTGTGGCAGTGTCGCGCCTAATTTTCCTCTCGATAAGCTAATTGCGGTAAACCCCTTTTGGAAGCTTATCGACAAGCCTTTTCAAGATGTATCGGCAAGGGTTCATGCACTCACGGGTATTACTGCATTGATGCCCGCATCTTACTGGCTTGACCTTTATAAAGAAGGCGCTATTTCAGATAAAGCCATAGAGCATAGTTTGGCGCAATATGATGTTGGCGTAAATAAAGATATATTTATTGCGTCAATGGAAAATGAACGCTCTGCTGTGACCTTACCTTTGCTTACGAAACACTTCGACGCTTATCGCAGCAATAATGAAATGACATGGGAAGAAGAATGTATATTTCAGATAAGTCAGTTTTGTGCTGCCTATTTTCAGCACGAATCACCGTTAGTGCAAATTGAGGGAAATACTCCTGCAAATACCCTTTATAAAAGCTGGTTGAACGGTCTTAAACACGATAGTGGTATTAGCGTTTTAATGAATACGAAGAGCCTGAAAAAAATATTTAGTTCTTTGCCGAGTGACGTTGATACGCTGTTAAAAGAAGCAGTAGATGAGCTAAACATTTCTTCACAACACGCTAAAGATTATTTTTATGCGCTGATTATGAACCTAAACGGTTGGTCCTCTTATATCGCATATAGAACGTGGCTTAAGGAGTGCAATGAACTGCAAGGTTTATTAGCTATCCGTTTGGCGTGGGAGCTCATTGTTTATCGCTATTATCGTGAATTTGATAAGGATAAAGCACAGCAGGTTCATGTACGTTTTGGCTTTCTCATTAGACAGTTAGCTTCACGCATAGCGCGGCAAAAAGAGGCCGAGCGGGGGCTTTGGGTGATGATGTATGCCTATGAATATGAGCAACAACAGCGTCTTCAATCTAAGCTAACTTCTGCGTCACCAGCAAAGCAGCTTGCTCCCGACACGCAAGCAATATTTTGTATCGATGTACGCTCAGAGGTAATACGTCGAACGCTAGAATTAAAAAGCCCCACAATAAAAACTATGGGCTTTGCAGGCTTTTTCGGAATGCCCATTTCTTATGCGCCAAAGCACACTGATGCCGAAAGACCCCAGTTACCCGGGCTTCTCTCACCGCAGCTTAGAGTGAATGAGAAGAATGTGGTTGCCCATAGAGCTGAGATGACGCAACATCGAGCGATGTGGCATAAATGGAGTAAATCGCCTCTTGGCAGTTTCTCAATGGTTGAGTCAGCAGGCTGGTGGTACGCCTTCAAATTGCTGAAGAACACCTTGCTTCCATCAAGCAAAGAAAATCCAATTAACGCCCTAAGTCACCATTGCGAATGGGAAATTAGTAATAAAGAAGGCCCTATTGGCCTTGAGGATAAAGTTGCTCTAGCGGCCGGTGCGCTAAAAATGATGGGAATATCCATATTCGCACCAACGGTTTTACTGGTTGGTCATGGGAGTAAATCAAGAAATAATTTGCATGCGGCTGGCCTTGACTGTGGCGCGTGCGGAGGTCAATCCGGCGAAGTAAATGTTAGGGTACTTGCTCAGTTGCTCAACGACAGCGACGTGCGTAAATCGCTTATAGCAATGGGCTATAAAATTGCTGGCAATACACGATTTATTCCCGCTTTACACAATACCACAACCGACGATATCGAGTGTTTCGATAGCCCTGTTCCAGAGAAACTTAAAAACTTGCTTATTGATGCAAAGCACCAAGCGCAAAAGGAACGCGCGAAACACTACAGTAAAAATCTGCCGTTTGAATCCGATAAAAAGCGTAATCAACGCTTTCAACACAGAGCGAGTGATTGGTCACAGGTTCAGCCCGAATGGGGGCTTGCTGGGAATTCCTCGTTTATTATTGGGCCAAGAGGCAGGACCCGTGGCGTTGATCTTGAAGGGAAGACCTTCCTGCATGACTATGCGTGGCAAACAGATCGAGACTCATCGATATTGGAAACTTTAATGACGGCGCCCATGATTGTGACGAATTGGATTAATAGCCAATACAACGCGTCTGTAGCAGACAACAACAAGCTAGGCAGCGGCAATAAGGTCCTGCATAACGCACTTCACAATAATATTGGGGTTTTCGAAGGTAACTCCGGTGACTTGCGTATTGGTTTGTCAAAACAATCGCTTTACAACGGTCAACGATGGGTTCATCAGCCTGAACGTCTAAGCGTTTACATTGTGGCCCCGAATACGAAAATTTATGACATTGTTCAAAAGCACAAAATGCTGCAGGACCTTGTCAATAACGACTATCTATATTTGTTCAGTTGGGAACACCCTGCTGTCATAGAGCGCTTATATAAAGGGAAATGGTACAAGTCGCACGGCTTGAGTATGTAAAAAAGTATTGTGTGTAGGAGTAGTGACAAGGATGTCTTTTATCCTATTATCTACCTTTTTCGAGGCCCATTTGCTGAGGGGCGTTGTGCGCTTTTGGCGGCAATATTTACTATCTTAGCGGCAATGGCCGCGATGGTTGTATTTTCGCTCATGGCTTGTTTTTGCAGTCGGCGATACGCAGTGTTTTCGCTTAGCTCAAATTGCTCCATCACGACCAGCTTTGCTCGGCTTATCAGCTTCTGATCTTGGATTGCTCGCTTAGCTTCTTCGAGTTCTCGTCCCATGTCTTCTATGTGTTGGGCTTGTGAACGCAGTAAATCATAAAAAGAGCGGTGTGCAGATAACGTTTTTGTCTGCTCGCTGAGTGAAAGCGTTTTGTTTTCGTCTTCTTTCGTGTCTTCCGCTAAGCCCGGCATGCTTGGGTCGAACAATAAGGTAAGTGGTGAGCCATCAGTAGCATGCTCATCATTGAAGCGCGTAAGGAGTTGTTGGTGGTTCGCCATTTCATGTTTTGCCTCGGCTACTTTATTGTTGGCCTGCTGTGTCAGGGCTTCGGTGAGCGCAACCTCGATAGTCTGCATTGCATCAATACGACGTGTTGCCACATCAAACCAAACTTCTGATATTTCACCGGCAATGGGGCTGCCGTCACTAAGTTGTGCAATCATATTTCTAAGCTGCGTGATATTAATTGTTGCAGGGCTCTTGTTTAACGCATCGAGTGCGTCTTTGTGCGGTTCACAACTGAACTCACTAAAAATACTGAAGTGTTGGTCTTGGGCCTGTTGAAGTGCTGTAAGCTTTTCGCACAGGCGCGCATCAAAATGGGTTTCCGCAAAACCTATTGCGCCCCACGCGCGTTCTTGCCCTGCATACTCTTTAGCCTGCATAAAATTAAATAAGGCAACCAGTAAGCGTGTAATTGTCGGGTCGCTCGCGATATCCGCAGCTTCAAAAATAACAGTAAGTAAACTAGCCACCAGACGGCTGTAAGCGCGCGTAGATTCAAGCGGTGTTAGCTGCTGTTTGCTCACTTGCTCTCTCAAGCGAGGCAAATAGTCTGTAGCCTGCATAGCGAGTGTAATGCTGCTCAGCAAACGCGGGTTACCTGTGATGATCTCATCAGTCAGATACAAGGCTTTTAATTGGCTTTTCAGCATGGATTCCGCTTGTTCGCTGGCAGTAACATATTGCATTCGCTCTCTGCCATAGCGCTCGCCTTTTGAAGCAAGAAAGATATTGCTGGCCCCGCGCTCTTTTTGTAATTCATGAATGAGTTCACGAACCGCAATGACAATACGACAGTTGCTAGAAAGCTGCTCAAGCACGGTGATTTCAGCGACCTTAGCCGCTAACAAAAAACGCTTAGTCGCGTCGCTACAAAGTGCAATGGTCGGTTCAGGTTCATGAAGCATATTAAGGCCTGCTGCTTGTTGGCAAATACGTTTCGCATTTATCTCGATAGATGCGTTTTTATGCGGAAACCATGTTTGAAACTCTTCGTTCTTCAATTTAAGCAACAAGCAACACTTATGCCCTGTTTATTAGAATTAATGAAGATAAATGCCAGAGTGAACAAAAACGCTCTGAATGCTGATATCTAGCGGCATCCGGTGTGGCTGAAACTTTTACTTAAGGTAACTTTATAAGGGGGCGGGAAGGTGAAAGACGTCGGGAAGAAAGAGGCTGCGCCAAAATGGTGCAGCCTTGCAAATTATGTGGTTTTACTTCCAGATTAGTTTCTGACTACGCGAAGAAACCAGCCCACAAACAGCGAAATCAAAAAACCGAAGAAGGCAATCATTGTGGTGATGGTTAACATTTGCCCAGAAAAATCAGCATTCTCGCCAGTGTGCTCGCTAACCAGCATTCCTGATGCTTTAAAAATAAACAATGCCGCTACAGAAAATAGTAAAATTACGGCGGTCGACATGATAGTGGCTTTCCAATAAGCCTTCGGCGACATCCAATGAATAGCGCCTGCCACTAGCACGCACAAAATAGTCAGAATATAAGGTACCACTTTAACTCCTCGTTGAATAAGACATGTGCCTTATTGCGACGTCTTATCGTAGCCCCGTATTAGAAATCGAAGCGTATTGAACGACGCGGTTGATAAAAACCATTACACGATGCCATGTACGATGCAATTTGTCAGCATTCGCTATTAAATTAAGCCCTGAAACCGTACATGAAATATTGACAAGCTCACGGCATAAGGAAGGGGGCAAAGAGCCCTGCGCTTATCACGTAAATGCCGAGTAGTTCAGGCTGGGGCCTGTTGATCTTTGCTGTACATCAACGTTCAACAGGCCCTAGTAACAATCTATTAAAAGATTTTAAGCGACAATGATGATAGAATCGCCGAAAAAATCTCCTACCTACTTGGTGTTCTGCTATAGCGCGGTGTACGCCATGGTGGGTTGTTGTGTTTAACATCTTAGCTTCTGAGAGAACATGTTCGATTTAATTACCAGTAAAGACAGCAACGTTAAAAACGACGTGCTATCAGGTATTACCGTGGCGCTTGCCTTGGTCCCTGAAGCCGTAGCATTTGCATTTGTAGCCGGCGTAGAACCAATGATTGGTCTTTATGCGGCTTTCATGATGGGCTTAATCACTTCCGCTATTGGTGGGCGACCAGGAATGATTTCTGGTGCTACCGGCGCCATGGCCGTTGTAATGGTGGCACTGGTTGCCCAACACGGCGTGCAATATCTATTCGCCGCGGTTATTTTAGCCGGCTTACTGCAAATTATGTGCGGTATATTCAAGCTCGGAAAGTTCATCCGCCTGGTGCCATATCCGGTAATGCTAGGCTTCGTAAATGGTTTGGCGATCGTAATTTTCTTGGCGCAATTAGGCCAGTTCAAAGTCACTAACGCTACTGGTGAGTTACAGTGGATGGAAGGTACATTACTTTATTGGATGCTAGGTCTTGTGGCGTTAACCATGGCCATAATCTATTTGTTGCCTAAGCTAACTAAAGCCGTACCTGCGTCGCTTGTAGCGATTGTTACGGTGACGTTGTTAGTACACGGTCTCGACTTAGAAGCACGCACGGTAATCGACTTTGTTCGTGACTTGTTACCTGCTGACCAGCG
Source organism: Alteromonas sp. KUL150 (assembly GCF_009811475.1). Lineage (NCBI taxonomy): Bacteria > Pseudomonadati > Pseudomonadota > Gammaproteobacteria > Alteromonadales > Alteromonadaceae > Alteromonas > Alteromonas sp. KUL150. The sequence continues at coordinate 20,963 of NZ_BLIJ01000053.1, read as the reverse complement.
CGACACCGCGACGCTAGCGGGTGAACTTCCTAGCTTTGCTATTCCCATGGTGCCGTTCACCTGGGAAACATTCATGATAGTACTACCAACCTCAGTGATTCTTTGCTTAGTCGGTCTTATTGAATCGCTTCTTACTCTTTCATTAATTGATGAAATGACCGACACCCGCGGTCGAGGCAATAAAGAGTGTGTTGGCCAAGGTGTTGCAAATACCGTTAACGGTTTCTTTGGCGGTATGGGCGGTTGTGCCATGATTGGTCAAAGCATGATCAATATAAACTCTGGCGGCCGTGGTCGCTTATCCGGTATTACTGCTGCACTTGTACTATTGGGCTTCATTCTATTTGCTGCACCGCTTATTGAAATGATCCCGCTTGCTGCTCTTGTTGGCGTGATGTTCGTCGTAGTTATCGCTACCTTCGAATGGGCGTCATTCAGAATTATTCGCGGCGTAAACAAAGAAGATGCCTTTGTGCTATTTCTAGTGACAGGCGTTACGGTTATTGCCGACCTTGCCATTGCGGTGGTTGTGGGTGTTATCGTTTCAGCCCTAGTATTTGCATGGAAACACGCTCGCCATATCGAAGCGAAGTCGCACATTGATAACGACGGCTGGAAAGTCTATGAACTAGATGGCCCACTTTTCTTTGGCTCGGTATCGCATTTCAAAGACTTGTTTGATATCGCTAACGACCCTAACGATGTAGTTATTGACTTTAAAGACTCACGTATTTGGGATTCATCAGGTATCGATGCACTAGATACCCTTGCAGATAAATACGAAGAGCAGGGTAAAAAGCTTCACATTCGTCACATCAGCGATGAGTGTCGTTCACTGCTTCGCAAGGCCGACAAATTTGTTGAAATTAACGTAGTTGAAGACCCTCGCTACCGCGTAGCGACGGATAAACTCGCCTAAGTTATTTGATAGCGCTTAATGCACCAAGTAAACACAGTTTTGCGTTTGTTTGGTGCAGTTGTGAAGTCTGTATAATGCTTATTTTGTAGTAAATCAAATAAAAACAATTGTTTACGTTTTTGGCACTGAACTTGGATAGCTATAAACGTAAAGTGTGTTTTGGTGATTTGTGTCAATCGCTGAAAATTGTGTGATTTATAACACTCCGTAAAATGTGTTAGCTAGAGTATGCTGATCTTAAGTGTCAGTATTAGCAAAATAGGCAACGAAGCCCGCATCAACGAAAGTTGAAGCGGGCTTTTTTTTGTCCCGAAAAAAGGGGAATACCATGACTTCATTGGACTCAAAAACGCAAATTGTCGTCGTAGGCAACGGCATGGTGGGGCATCATTTTGTTGAGCAGCTTCACCAAAGCGATGCCAATGTAGAAATAACCGTTTTATGCGGCGAGTCACGCCTCGCGTACGACCGCGTTTATCTGTCATCTTTTTTTAGCGGCGCGAGTGCTGATGACTTAGCGCTTACTACACCCGCTCAGTACGCCGAATGGGGCGTAAACGTAGTCACCAATGCCTTAGTGACCGATATTGACCGTGACCATAATAAAGTTACGACTTCAGAAGGGCAGGTGTTCAACTACGACAAGCTGGTTCTTGCCACCGGTTCTTATCCTTTCGTGCCTCCCATTCCCGGGAACGACCAAGAGCATTGCTTGGTCTATCGCACCATAGACGACCTGCTCGCTATTGAAGCGTCAGCAGCGGTGAGCAAAGTAGGTGTTGTCGTAGGTGGCGGTCTTCTAGGTTTAGAGGCAGCGAATGCCTTAAAGCAAGCTGGGCTAGATACTCACGTGGTCGAATTTGCGCCACAGCTTATGGCAGTGCAGCTAGACCAAGCCGGTGGGACCGTGCTTAAAGACAAAATTGAAGATTTAGGCGTAACCGTTCATACCCAAAAAGCAACCCAAACTATCGAGGCCGGTGATACTTGCCGCTATAAAATGGTGTTTGCAGACGGCACTGCACTAGAAACTGATATGATTTTATTCTCTGCCGGTATTCGACCTTCTGATCAGCTCGGCAGAAAGTCAGCGCTAACACTGGGTGAGCGCGGCGGTATTGTCATTGATAGCCACTGCTTGACGTCTGACCCTAATATTTACGCGGTGGGCGAATGTGCACTGTGGGATAACAAAATTTTTGGCCTGGTTGCACCTGGCTACACCATGGCGCGAACCGCAGTAAGTCATATCACCGGCGGCGATGCCGAGTTCGCTGGCGCAGACATGAGTACCAAACTCAAACTAATGGGTGTGGAAGTGGGCTCCATTGGCGATGCACACGAACGTACAGAAGGTGCTCTAAGCTACACCTATTTGAATCAGCCTGATGGCGTGTATAAAAAGCTGGTAATAGATAGCGAACAAAAGCTCGTGCTTGGTGCTGTACTCGTTGGTGATACCAGCGACTACGATACGCTATTACAATATGCGCTTAACGGCATCGAACTGCCTGAACATCCAGAGAGCCTCATTCTTCCATCATCCGATGCCGCACCAGCATTAGGTGCCGATGCACTGCCGGACACCGCCTCTATTTGTTCGTGTCTAAACGTGACAAAGGGCGACATTGTCTCAGCTATAGAAGGTGGCTGCTGCAGCGTTGGCGATGTAAAAGGCGAAACCAAAGCCAGCACAGGGTGTGGTGGTTGTGCCGCCCTGCTTAAAAATGTAGTGGATTGCGAGCTTGAAAAGCGCGGTGTGGAAGTATCAAAAGCCATTTGTGAGCACTTCAACCACACCCGACAAGAGCTGTTTCACATTGTTAAAGTTAACGGCATTCGCACCTTCGACGAACTACTTGAACAGCATGGTGAAGGTTTAGGTTGTGAAATTTGTAAACCTGCTGTCGGCTCAATTTTAGCCTCGGTGTATAACGACTACATTCTTAAGGCTTCACATCTTCCTCTGCAAGACACCAACGATATCTACCTTGGCAACATGCAAAAAGATGGAACTTACTCGGTTGTACCGCGTGTACCTGGTGGCGAAATAACGCCTGAGAAGTTGATTCTGCTCGGCGAAGTGGCAAAAGAATACAACCTGTACACCAAGATCACGGGTGGTCAGCGCATTGATTTATTTGGTGCGCGCGTAGAGCACTTACCGGATATCTGGGAAAAACTGGTCGCTGGTGGTTTTGAAACCGGCCATGCTTACGCGAAGGCACTGCGTACAGTGAAATCGTGTGTGGGCAGCACATGGTGCCGCTACGGTGTACAGGATTCTGTTGGCACTGCCATTGACTTAGAGAATCGTTATAAAGGCTTACGTGCGCCGCACAAAATTAAATTTGCCGTCTCGGGGTGTACCCGTGAGTGCGCAGAAGCCCAAAGCAAAGACATTGGCGTTATTGCTACCGAGCAAGGTTGGAACCTGTATGTGTGCGGGAATGGCGGCATGAAGCCTCGACATGCAGACCTGTTTGCCACCGACCTAGATACCGAAACCCTTATTAAGTACATCGACCGCGTGCTGATGTTTTATGTGAAAACGGCCGACCGCTTACAGCGCACATCGGTGTGGATGGATAACTTAGAAGGCGGTTTAGCTTACTTGCAAGACGTTGTGATAAACGATGCTCTTGGCATTAATGGTGAGCTTGAAGCACAGATGGATGCTGTGGTTGATGCTTATCAGTGCGAATGGAAAACCACTATTGAAGATCCTGAATCTCGTAAGCGTTTCCGTCAATTTGTAAACAGTAGTGCCAGCGACACCAATATTCAGTTTGTTTCAGAGCGCGGACAGGTTCGCCCAGCCACGGAAGCTGAAAAAGTAGCAGGGAAGGAGCAATTTATTCCCGTCTCTATGGTGTAGCCCATAGACTTAATGGTGTAGCCACTGGCTTATCAACCTTGTTAGGAGATACAAATTATGACAGCTGCGCAAAACATAATAGCGTCGGAACAGGCAGTGCAATGGCACCTTGTTTGTGAGACGAAGGACCTAGTGACAAACAGTGGCGTTTGCGCCCTTGTTGACTCACAGCAAGTAGCGCTTTTTTGCTTGAAAATAAAGGGCGAAACTCAGGTTTTTGCCATTAGTAACTACGATCCTATTGGTAAAGCAAACGTGCTTTATCGTGGGCTTTTGGGGTCGATAGGCGGCGCACCAGTTGTCGCTTCGCCGCTGTACAAAGAGCATTACTTTTTAGAAACGGGGCTGTGTAAAGAGCACGATGATGTATTCGTCACGGCTTACCCTGTAAAGGTAGAGGGCGAGAAGGTATTTGTAGGCATTTAAGCGAACAGCCCTTATTTGAATGCCCATATGAATAAAACCTTCTTGCAAAAACGCATTCAATTACTGCGAAATCGAAAAAGGTAATGACATGAATATGGCTACACGACAACCCGACATGATGTCTGAACAATTAAGACAAACAACATGCCCTTACTGCGGCGTAGGGTGTGGTGTAGATATCAGTTGCAACGTAAGCACGCGTGCCATAACCCTGGACACTGTTAAAGGCACGCCAGAGCATCCCGCCAATTATGGAAGATTGTGTGTTAAAGGAACCAACCTGCTTGAAACAAATGACCTAAATGGACGTTTGCTACACCCAACCATAGCAGGTCAACCGGTGGATTGGGACACGGCCACCGATGTTATTGCGGATAAGATCACATCTACCATTGCGCAGTATGGCGCGGATGCCGTTGCTTTTTATGTATCAGGCCAGCTTCTCACCGAAGACTATTACATTGCCAATAAACTTATGAAAGGTTATATCGGCAGTGCCAATATAGATACCAACTCTCGTCTTTGCATGTCATCAGCCGTAGCCGCTTATAAGCGCGCCTTTGGTGAAGACGTGGTGCCTTGTGATTACACCGACTTAGAGTGTACAGATTTATTAGTCATCACCGGCAGCAATACGGCGTGGGCGCACCCCGTGCTTTTTCAGCGCATTCAGCGAGCAAAGCTGAAGAACCCAAATATGAAAGTCATTGTCGTCGACCCGCGCAAAACCGAAACCTGTACGATAGCCGACTTACACCTTCCTATAAAACCAGGTAGCGACGTAGCGCTGTTTAACGGCTTGCTAAGCTATGCAAACGCACAAGGTAGAATAGATAGGACCACCGTAGAGACCTATGCCGAGGGGCTTGATAAAGCGCTTGAAAGTGCGAGTAGCTTAACGCTGGATGACGTGGCTAGCGTATGCGGTATAGAAAAAAGCAAGGTTAAGGCTTTTTTCGGCGCATTCTGTGAAGCATCTAGTGCCATTACTTTTTATTCTATGGGCGTGAACCAGTCTTCTGCTGGCGTAGATAAAGCCCAAGCCATTATTAACTGCCACCTAGCTACAGACTTGATTGCCAAAGACGGGTGTGGGCCGTTTTCCATCACAGGTCAGCCCAATGCCATGGGGGGGCGTGAAGTCGGTGGTTTAGCTAACATGCTAGCTGCCCACATGGATTTAGAAAACCCTGAGCATATCGAAGCAGTAAAAACCTACTGGGACGCACCTGTTATGCCCAAAGGGCAGGGGCTCAAAGCTGTAGACCTCTTTAACGCAATAGAAAGTGGCAAGGTTAAATTCGTTTGGATAATGGGTACTAACCCTGTTGTCAGTATGCCCAATCGCGGGCAAGTTGAGCGCGCACTTTCAAAGTGCGAGATGGTCGTAGTGTCTGATATTGTTGAATCGAATGATACGCTTAACTACGCTCACATTGCCCTTCCTGCCACGGGGTGGTCGGAAAAAGACGGCACAGTGACGAACTCAGAGCGCCGTATTTCACGTCAGCGCGGTATATTGCCCCCACCTGGAAGTGCAAAACACGATTGGCAAACCATGTGTAACGTGGCGGCTAAAATGGGTTTTGGCGAGGCATTCAACTTTACCCATCCGTCACAAATATTCTGCGAATACGCTGGCTTAACTGGCTATCACAATAATGGTAAACGCCAGTTAGACCTATCACCTTTGCAAGGGCTTAGTGAAGCTCAGTACAATGGTCTATCACCTGTTCAGTGGCCTTTTTATAACGCAGCTTTAAATACGTCTTCACCTGGCGCTAAGCTCGAAGCAAACAATAAGCCTAATCTTATTAGCAAGCGCCCCTTTGAAGATAAGCAGTTTTCGACGCCTAGCGGTAAAGCTAAGCTCATCCCAGTAACCTATAAAGCGCCATTGCAGGTGACATCAGATGCTTACCCTTTTGTAGTTAACAGCGGTCGAGCGCGAGATCAATGGCATACTATGACGCGCACAGGTAAAGCCGCAAAGTTACTTGCCCATATGCCCAGCGCATACGTGCATATCAACCCTAAAGATGCAGCTGAATTGGGCGTTGAAAGCGGAGATCTTGTTTCTCTTTCAAGTGCAGTATGTAAAGACGCCCCAGTTATCTACCCTGTAAAAATGGATACGGATATGCGCAAAGGGGAAGTATTCATTCCCATTCATTGGTCGGCACAATGGGGGTCTCACAGTAAGCTAGGTGCACTTTACGCCAGCGCGGTAGACCCTATTTCAGGGCAGCCTGAATTAAAACACGCTGCTGTGGCCATTGCGCCTGTACATTACGCTACCTATGGGAAACTCTTTTTTTCATCAAAAATACAATCGTCACACAGCTTAAAAACAAGCATTGATAATCCAAACATTGATAATCATGATACGCTAAAGGAAATGTGTGATTACTGGAACAAAACTCCGCTTGAGGCCGAAAGCGCTACATCAAAAGAAAGTAGTACTGAAGAAGCGCTATCAGTATTAAACGTAGCTTCGAACAAAGGTCGTCGAGATTTTACACAAGGGTTGATACCTCTGCTGCCGCAAAACGCGGTGCTATTGCAGTTTCATCACCATGCATACTCAGTATGCTTAGCACTTGTCGATGACGTACTCTGTTTCGCGGCGTTTTTAGGCAATGAGCCAGAAAAGACTGCAAGGGCTCCAGCAGACGCACATACAACAGCGGCGGCAGCGCCACATTCAACAAGCACATGGTCAGTACCTAACGAATGGCTAGCCAGTCTTCTCAATACATCTATTTCCACAGACATACAGCGCAATTTATTGCGAGGCCAGGTGGATGAAGCGTTTCTAAATGGCGATGTAGTTTGTAGCTGCTTTGAAGTACGAGAAAAGACCATTACAAATGCCGTTGAAGAAGGCTGTAGTTCGGTGGCAGAGCTTGGTGAAGCATTAAAGTGCGGCACCAACTGTGGTTCTTGCAAGCCCGCCTTGTCTCAGCTTATCGACAAGCATTTAGTCATAGAAATTCAATCTATTTAGGAGCGTTAAATCATGTCAATTGCATCCAGTTGGTCGTTACCGTTTTTGCGCACCTTATTCAAACAGCAGAAACCTTTGTTTAATCTTTTTTATCACGATGCTATTTCTACCACGACATCGACGACACGCCAGTGCTTCGACAATTCGAAAACTTCCGCTAAGCATTCGTACTTAGGCAGGTGGTTGAAGTTAGCAAGCAGGCAAAATGAAGGTCATAAACAAGGGCAGGTGTTCATAGTTGGTGCTGGCCCTGGCGATGCCGAGTTACTTACCCTGAAAGCGCTTCGTCTGTTACAACAAGCCGATGTCGTGCTGTTCGATGCCTTAGTCAGCGAAGATATTCTCGCGCTAATTCCCTCTAAAGTGGTGAAAGAGTACGTAGGGAAGCGCTGCAAAAAGCATAGCTTTACCCAAAATGCTATTTGTAAGCGCGTGGTTGAATTGGCAAGCAACGGTCACATTGTCGTGCGGTTAAAAGGCGGTGACCCAGCCCTATTTGCAAGAACCTGCGAAGAAACCGATGCACTCACAAATGCCAATATTCCCTTTGCTATTGTGCCAGGTATTACAGCGGCATCGGGTGTGTCGGCCTATACGGGTATCCCTTTAACCGATAGGCGCTGTGCTCAGTCAGTAAGTTTTATGACTGCACATTTTAAAGATGCAGATCAATGGCCTGAAATGGCTCCCATGGCGCAAAATGTGTTAAAGCAAACCATGGTAGTTTATATGGGGTTAAGCCGACTTGAAGGTCTGTGCAAAGGCTTGGTCCATCACAAGGTGCCAACCACATGGCCAGTAGCCGCAATTGAAAATGCCACTTCGCCTCAACAGCGCGTGATTACTGGCGTGCTTGCAGATATTCATAGCAAGGTAGAAGCAGCACATTTAACGGGGCCCACGTTACTTATATTTGGAAAGGTGGTAGAGTCTCGTCAACAGGTAAATACACTTCTACTACATTCATCTGAGCATGCAACAACCATTTAGCGAGTACATAAAGATTATTGGTAAGGGTCAAAAAGGGGGGCGCAGTCTTACCCGTGATGAAGCTTATCATGCCATGAAAATGGTATTGGCCAATGAAGTGACAGGCGATCAACGCGGCGCATTTCTTATGTTGCTGCGTACCCGTGAAGAAACACCAGAAGAAGTTATTGGCTTTGTCGATGCATGCAGAGAGCTGATAGAGCCAGAAGTTAAAACCCTCACCCCCACGTTAGATATTGGGTGTTATGCCGGAAAACGCCGTCAGTTACCTTGGTACTTATTGGCCGTAGCGGTTCTAGCCAACAATGGTTACTCGGTTATGCTTCACGGTGCTCATGAGCCGGGGTCAGGGCGCCTTTATGCAAGTATAGCGTTACCTCAATTGGGCCTGCCTGAAGTTAGCAGTATTAGTGACGCCAAACAGCAGTTAGCAGAAATAGGCGTTACCTACCTTGATTTGTCTTATTTGCTGCCTGCGCTCGACACAATTATTAAGCTTCGTGAGGTGTTTGGCCTGCGTTCTTGCGCTAACACCCTTGCAAGGTTGTTGAATCCCACCGCTGCACAATTTTGCGTACAGGGCGTTTATCATATGCACCTTGACCACAAACACTGTCGCGTTAACGAAAATTACCCATCTAACGACGCGCTTTGCTTTCGTGGCGATGGCGGAGACCCTGAAGTCAACGGCGAGCGAGAAACCGAACTGTTCATTACTCGAAATGGCAGGACTGATGAAGTAATAATGCCGGTGATTGCCGACAAATGGGCACTTAAAGACAAAGACATGAACGTTAACGACATGCTTGATGTGTGGACGGGGAACGCGAGTAGCCTTTACGGTGAACAAGCCGTTTTGAGTACACTTGCCAGCTATCTAGTACTGCTACAAAAGTGTGATGTCGCAGATGCCTTGTCGCAGGCAAGGCAGCTTTGGGCACAGCGCGATAAAAGTTCAACGCCGTTTTAACCGTTCGGTACAATATCCGTTTAACTCCATCAAAGATCACACGTCCCGAGTATTGGTCAGATAGTCTGTGTTAGCTGCCTACTAAATAGAAGCTTAACCGCGGGGGGCGTAAAACCCTCTTGATCGAGGAAAAATAGTCAATCGTCGCATTGACTTAATCGTTGCTATACGTGTTAATAGTATGAACAAGGTTTCCTAAAACGGTGTTATGCGAATATAAATACCATGTTAAACAAACGCATCATTGATGTCGCTTTTATAACAGACAGTCGCTTGGACGAGAAAAATATGCTCGAAACTACGCGTCATCCTAATAGTATGGTACTTACACAGCAGGGCACCGCTGTCGTAGCTGGTTTCATGAAAAATGCTGGGTGGTTAGCAACGTCGTATACGGAACAGCCGTTAGAAGAATAGAGGCTGACGCAGAGTTAAACGAGCAACTCGTTGAATACGAAGCGCGTCTAAAGCAGTCCCGGTTTCATCCGTAATTACTGTCAGTTTAGGCGTTGCAACGGTTGAATTTGCTAAAAACGATAGTTGAGCGCTCACAGCAATTCTGAATGCTGCTAATAAAGCCTTGTACGACGCCAAATCGAGTGGACGGAACTGCTGCGTATATACATCGCCTCCGTAGTCGAAGACCATTGCAAGCTTGAAACTTACCGCCTCTGATTTCAAAGAAAAGAGGCTTTTATTACAAAAAAATGCTTCAACGCTTTTACTTTATTTTATTTTCGTTAGTTTCTAAAAATTTTTCTTTCCTCTGCTATCTTTAATCAAAAACAAAAATAGCTTATCGCTTCAGGCACTAATCATCACTAATTGTGTAATACCATATCTTACTTTAATTTGGGGAGCGCAAAGGGTTTGAGGGCTGAGCAGTGAGAGAAGCTTAGTTTATCAGGAGCACAGAATGTTTTTCAAAAATAAAGAGTTGCTAGCAGAGAACTCACGTTTGCAGAAGGAAATTGAGACATACCACACTGTTCAGGAAGAACTTCGCGAAGAAATGCTTTATGTCGAGTTAAAACCTGACGGTAGAGTTAGCGCAATTAACGATTTATGTGTTCAGGCTACTGGCTACTCAGTCGCAGAATTAGAGGGAAAGTCTCTTGAAAGTATAATGAGTCAAAATGCGCTCAAAAAGCCCGCTGCACAGGATATGCTTGGTGCTATAAAAACGCATCGCCATTGGCACGTTGCGGTCAGCTTTCAAGATGCAAAAGGGCAAGAAATGTGGGTGCGAGGTATTGTGCAGCCCGTTGATGATGCGTATGGAAATGTAAAATATATTGCTTTCTACATGGCAGAGCAAACGCGAAACATCACTCAAAGCAACGAATTGCGCGATATGATTGCTGCACTTCACCGCTCATCCGCAGTTATTGAGTTTAATTTAGATGGAACGATAATAACAGCGAACGAAAACTTTCTTAGAGGTATGGGCTACTCGATAGAGCAGATAGAAGGTAAGCATCATAGGATTTTTTGTACAGAAGAAGAAGCTAATTCCGAAGAGTATAAACATTTCTGGCGCGATCTAGCCGCAGGGAAATTAGAGTCCGGAAGGTTTAAACGAATTGATAGTAGGGGAAACGAAGTTTGGTTAGAAGCGTCGTATAACCCTATCAGAAATGAAGACGGAAACCTTTATAAAGTGGTTAAGTTTGCTACTGTCATTACCGAACAAATGCAGAGAGAATTCGCCATTTCTGAAGCGGCAAACGTGGCGTTTAATATATCCCAAGAGACGGGAGAGCAGGCGCGCAAAGGTAACGAAGTACTTAATGCTACAGTGAAAGCAATGAATGAACTTACGACGCAGATGGGTAATGCTAGCGAAGGCATTAAAGACCTCGATGAGCAATCTCAGAAAGTGGCTGATTTGGTCAAAAGTATTAGCGGGATTGCTGACCAAACCAATTTACTTGCGCTGAACGCGGCTATTGAGGCTGCACGTGCGGGTGATCAAGGTAGAGGGTTTGCCGTCGTTGCCGACGAGGTTAGACAATTGGCTTCACGGACAAGTAGTGCAACTGAAGAAATAGTAAACGTGGTGGTTGAGAACAGAAAGCTCACGGAGAATGCGGTTCAGTTAATTGAGGCTGGGCAAGAAAAAGCTCGTGAAGCACTTGAATACTCAACGCAATCCGGCCAGGCAATGGAAGAGATCCAAGGCGGGGCCAATGAGGTGGTTAACGCCATCGGACAATTTACTAAACGTCTGTAGAACAGAGCGCCTACCTCTCGTATTGAGCTCATCTATCCATTCAGATTTATTCAATTGTGGTGCTTATTTAATCGCACCACGGTTGAACACCTCCCCCGTTTTGGTGCACCAAACCTCTCATTGTATTGTAACTACGCGCGCTTATTTTAAACTATTTATATAATTATCAAAGCTTTAAAATTTTGGCACGTTGACTGCAAACCTAAACGTGCAAAATAACGGTGCCGTATAAGGCAGCGAATGCGACACGGCTGCTTAGGCATCGTGAATGCAAAACATTTTCCATAGTGTGAATAAGAAAAATTATTGGGAATCAGTGGAGAGTAGTAGGGAAGCTCCAACTTCTCCTACATTTATGGCAAATGATAATAACAATAAAAAAGACGGTTTTATTAAGCTAAAGCTTTTATATAACCTCCCTTTAAGATGAGGTGTGTGAGCGGGAATTCCTGACTTACCAATAACAACTTGATGCGTTAGTAATTACTCCGATGTTACTAACACGGCAACGAAGCCCACCGTGCTAGACATGTAAATGTCTATAGCTGGTGGGTTTTTTTTTGGCTACGAGGAACACGTATGACTGGGTTAAAGACAACATCATTACTAAAACGCTTTAGAGCGGTGGGCGCAAACGTTTGTGCTGCACTTGTCGTTTCTGTAGCAACATTTTCAACATCTGTTTCAGCACAAGCGCCCGCAGTAGGATGGCCAGAGAAAGAAGAGCTGAAATTCGGTTTTATTAAACTGACAGATATGGCACCGCTTGCTGTGGCGTATGAAAAAGGCTTTTTCGAAGATGAAGGGCTTTACGTCACATTAGAAGCGCAAGCTAACTGGAAAGTGCTGCTAGATCGGGTTATTGATGGCCAGCTAGATGGCGCTCACATGCTTGCCGGTCAACCAATTGGCGCGACTATTGGATTCGGTACGGAATCTCATGTAGTTACTGCGTTTAGCATGGACCTAAACGGCAATGGCATTACTGTATCAAACGAGATTTGGGAGAAAATGAAGGCGCACATTCCACAGGAAGATGGTAAGCCTGTACACCCAATAAAAGCTGATTATCTTAAACCGGTCGTTGATGAATACCGCAATGCCGGTAAACCTTTCAATATGGGCATGGTATTTCCTGTTTCTACCCACAACTACGAGCTACGTTATTGGCTAGCGGCAGGTGGCATTCACCCAGGTTACTACGCCCCTCACAAAGGTGATACCGCAGGCCAAATCGATGCACAAGCGCTATTGTCTGTCACACCACCACCACAGATGCCAGCGACAATGGAGGCGGGTACTATTTATGGATACTGCGTGGGTGAGCCATGGAACCAGCAAGCGGTATTTAAAGGCATTGGTGTACCTGTAATTACTGATTATGAAATCTGGAAAAACAACCCTGAAAAAGTGTTTGGTGTAAGCCAAGGTTGGGCTGACAAGTATCCAAATACTCACATACGTGTGGTAAAAGCCTTAATTCGTGCAGCAATGTGGTTGGATGAAAACGACAACGCTAACCGTCCTGAAGCAGTAAAAATTCTTGCTAAAAGCAACTACGTTGGCGCAGACGAAGACGTACTGGCTAACAGCATGACGGGCACCTTCGAATACGAAAAAGGCGACAAGCGTGACGTGCCAGACTTCAATGTATTCTTCCGCTACAACGCCACTTACCCCTACTACAGTGATGCAATTTGGTATCTCACACAAATGCGCCGCTGGGGACAAATTTCAGAAGCTAAGTCTGACGACTGGTACAAAGAAACGGCCAAAAAAGTCTACAAGCCAGAAGTTTATGCCCAAGCTGCTAAAGCACTTATCGCTGAGGGTAAGGCAAAGGCTTCTGATTTCCCTGAGTTTAAAACGGAAACGGGTTATAAGCCGCCTCAGAGCGAGTTTATTGATGGCGTAACGTTTGATGGAAGCAAGCCTAACGCTTACTTAGAGCAATTTGATATTGGTCTTAAAGGCGACACTGTTCTGTAAGTGTTTCGTAATGTAGCCCCGTCCATCCAATGGTTAAGGCGGGGCATCCAAAGCGCAATAGCGCACATTAAATATCAGGAGCAAGCAATGAGCAAGATGACAACTATTCTTCGCCTTCCATCATCGCCGTCAAACGCGAACTCTCTATTGAGTCGCTTATATCAATCCACGCCTGCGTTGTTGCTGCCTGTAATCGGCTTGCTGATGTTTCTGGTCATTTGGAATGGGGTTGCAAAAAGTATCGATACGTCGTTAGGCCAATTCCCGGGCCCTTCACAAGTGTTTGAGCAAGCGGGGACACTAGTCGACGAGCATGTCGCCCAGCGTGAAAAGGCAGGCGCGTTCTATCAACGCCAAGAGGAACGAAATGCAGCTCGTGTGGCGCAAGACCCTACTTATGAGCCGAAGGTACGAGACTTTACCGGTGCACCCACTTTCTTCGATCAAATTTGGACCAGCCTCTACACCGTTATGGTTGGATTTTTTATTGCATCAGTAGTCGCAGTCCCATTGGGAATTTTGTGTGGTTTAAGTAAATCAGCCTACACGGCAATAAACCCGCTTATTCAGTTATTCAAACCCGTTTCGCCACTAGCATGGTTACCACTAGTCACTATGGTAGTAAGTGCGCTTTATGTCAGTGATGACCCAGCGTTTTCAAAGTCATTTGTTACTTCTGCTTTTACGGTCTCGCTTTGTTGTCTATGGCCAACCCTTATTAACACTGCCGTAGGGGTTTCAAATATTGAAAAAGATCTTATCAACGTGAGCAAAGTGCTGCGTCTAACGCCTTTCTCTCACCTTACGAAAATAGTATTGCCATCTTCAATCCCAATGATTTTCACTGGGCTTCGACTATCGCTTGGTATTGGTTGGATGGTACTCATAGCAGCGGAAATGCTTGCCCAAAACCCAGGGTTAGGAAAGTTTGTCTGGGATGAGTTTCAAAACGGTAGTTCTGAATCTTTAGCCCGAATAATGGTGGCAGTATTAACTATTGGTGCCATCGGCTTTGTACTGGACCGTTTAATGTTATCAATTCAGCGTGCGGTAAGCTGGGATAAGTCGAGCGTATTACGCTAATTTTGAGGAGAAATTTATGCACACTAAACACCTAGAGTTAGAGCAGGTAGGTATCGACTTCCCAACTCCAAAGGGCCCCTTTACTGCGCTTCAAGATGTAAATCTTAAAATCAGTAAAGGTGAATTCGTATCACTAATTGGTCACTCTGGCTGCGGAAAATCGACTGTGCTGAATATTATCGCGGGTTTACACCAAGCGACTTCTGGTGGCGTAATTTTAGACGGTGCTGAAGTAAAGCAGCCTGGACCAGAGCGCGCCGTAGTATTTCAAAATCACTCTTTATTACCTTGGCTTACGGTATACAAGAATGTTGAGCTGGCGGTTAAATCGACCATGCGAGGCAAGAGTAAAAACGAGATGCGTGACTGGATCATGCATAACTTAGAACTTGTGCACATGACCCACGCCCTCGACAAATTGCCCAGTGAAATCTCTGGGGGGATGAAACAGCGAGTGGGCATTGCCCGTGCGCTGGCTATGGAGCCTAAAGTGTTATTGATGGATGAACCGTTCGGCGCGCTAGACGCATTAACGCGCGCTCACCTTCAAGACTCTTTAATGGAAATTCATGCTGATTTGGGTAATACCGTCATCATGATTACCCATGACGTGGATGAGGCCGTGTTGCTATCTGATCGCATCGTAATGATGAACAATGGGCCCGCCGCCACCATTGGTGAAATTCTAGATATTGAGTTGGCTCGCCCCCGTGACCGATTAGCGCTTGCAGACAACAAACAATATAACCACTACCGACATGAGGTCTTAACCTTCCTTTACGACAAGCAGAAAAAGGTTGAAACCGTTACTTCACGTACTAACAACGGAACATCAAAACCCAGCGGGGTGACATCTGAAAAAAAAGACACTAAAAAATCAGATGCTGCCTAGCAATATCGGCATCTGATAAGGGCGGTAGCTTCAACGCCCACAACCCATGAATTTCACTTTTCAACCGGCATTTTTATGCTGGCTGGGCAAGTGTTGACTAATAAAAAACAAAACCGATAGGGAATACACATGAACACGTTACAAAAATTAAGCATTAACGTGCTAGCAGCATCTGTTATGACAGTATTAGGCGGCAGCGCCATGGCTGCTGATATCCACGCCGCTCTGAGCGACTCAAAGGCATGGGCTGA
The DNA here is from genome assembly GCF_009811475.1 of Alteromonas sp. KUL150. Lineage (NCBI taxonomy): Bacteria > Pseudomonadati > Pseudomonadota > Gammaproteobacteria > Alteromonadales > Alteromonadaceae > Alteromonas > Alteromonas sp. KUL150. The sequence continues at coordinate 5,325 of NZ_BLIJ01000053.1, read as the reverse complement.
CCTTAATTTGCGTTATGAGGCCGTAGATCAAGACAATGCGCTAGAAGATGCAAGCGCGCTGACCTTACGTACCCGTTTAGGCTTTAGCTCAGGAAGTGTTAATGGTTTCTCATTTACCGCCGAGGTTGAAGATAGCCGCATTGTACTGGGGCAGGATGAGTTTACCGTCGGGCCTACGGGATTTAATGTAGGTGAATACTCGGTGATTGCCGACCCTGAAACAACGGAGGTTGACCAGGCTTTTATTCAATATAAAACGGATAAGTTCACTGCCAAAGTAGGTCGCCAAGTGATTACGCTAGATGACCACAGATTTGTTGGCCACGTTGGCTGGAGACAAGACCGTCAGACCTTCGACGCCGTAAGTGCTAAATATGCGGCAACCGACAATCTAGCGCTTTTCTACAGCTATTTGTACAAGCGCAATCGTATCTTTGCAGAGGCTGCTGATCTTGATTCAAAAGACCACATCCTTCACGCAACCTATACATCTAAGATAGGTAAATTTGTGGCCTATGCTTATTTGTTAGAAGTTGATAATGATACTGACAACGCACTAGATACTTATGGTGTAAGCTACGATGGTAAAATGAAAGGCGATAACGTTAGTTGGGCTTACGGGGGGGAATTTGCAACTCAGTCGAGCGAAGCCGGTGCGGGTGAAACTGCCACCGACTTTGATGCGTCTTATCTTAATGCATATTTAGCTGCCACATTCTCTGGCATAACGGCTAAAGTGGATTACGAAATTTTAGGCTCAGACGATGGCATGTACGGATTTGCAACGCCCCTTGCTACTCTGCACAAATTTAACGGATGGACCGATCAGTTTTTGGGTACGCCTGCCCAAGGGTTGAAAGACCTTAAGTTTTCACTTTCTGGAGGCTTAGCGGGGGGGAAATGGCTATTGGCTTATCATGACTTTTCTGCAGACGATAGCAGCAATGGCGTTGACGATTTGGGTAGCGAATTCAATGTTCAATACACCAAGAAATTTGCGGGTAAGTACAATTTCGGTATCAAGTACGGCACCTACGACGCGGGCGAGATAAAAGTAGACGCAAATCGCTTTTGGATGTGGGTTGGTACCCGCTTTTAATCGCAGGGTGAATCTATTTTTAGATACCACATAGCGAAATAGCTACATCAAATTTAGGTTGGCTTAGTCATTATTGACTTAGCCAACCTTTTTCAACGGCAGTATCTAGCTGCTGCAATACGTAGTCCCACAGCGCTGGTGCGCAAGATTTTAAATGGGCATTACGCTTTTCAATCTTCTCTCTTGCAATTGAATGGCGTTTCCAGCTTCCCCCATTGTCTTTCATGTTTTGAAAAACAGGTAGCACCCGGTCCATTGCTTTAGCAAACTCTGCATCGGCGGTTTCGGCTGCTTCAAACTCAAGCCATAACTGAAGCATTTCATTATCCAGTGGACTTGGAAGTAAGCCAAATATCCGTTTAGCCGCTGCCAATTCTTTTTCAGCTTGTGCGTCATGGTCGCTCTGGTGGTTAAAAGCGAACATGTCGCCAGCATCAATTTCTACGATGTCGTGAATAAGAATCATGCGAATAACACGGGTAACATCAATAGTCTTGGCGGCATATTCGCTCAGCATACTTGCCATCAACGCAACATGCCAGGTGTGTTCTGCTGAGTTTTCTTGACGATAATTATCGCAGGGAAGGGTGATCTGGCGCTTTACCGCTTTTAATTGGTCAAGTTCACAGATGAAATCAGCAAGGTCGCTTACTGCATACATTCGGGAGCTCCTAGGCGTGAAAATGGGCGCCTGAGCGCCCATTTTGTAATGTAGAGGTGTAACGTGGAGATGATTGCTTTAGGGCAACTACTTCTGTTCAGATAACCACACAATTAGATCAGCGATATCATCGAAGGTCATATCAGAGGTAAAAGTTGGCTGATATTTACCGTTAATAATGAAGCTTGGTACACCGGTTAGGTGCTCACGATACTCATCGATTTGCTGCTGATTCTTACGCAACATGCTATTCACACCAAAACTTTTCGCCATTTTATCGAATTCTTCACCATCCACGCCGTTTACTACGAAGATGTTACGAAGGTCTTTAAGGCCGGTTACAGAGGCGCGCTGTTTGTGAATATAGTTAAAAATAGCACCGTTCATCGCGTCTTCTTGCTTCATAGCGCGAGCAATAAGCATAGCTTTTGTGGCATCGTCTTGAACTTCTGGCCCGGTGAAGCGCATGAAGTTCACGTGCACTTTATTGAACTTGGTGCCGTCGCTTTTCTTTTCTTTAATTTGCGCAACGATAGGTTCAAATTGGAAGCAATGTGGACACCAAAAAGAGAAGTACTCAGTAATAACTGGCTTATCTGTGGCTTCTTTATCAAGCACTTTATAATGCGTGCCTTCTTTCCATTTAGACGCGGTTTCTTGGGCACAGGCCGTTAATGGCAAAAGCATTGCCATGACAAACATTACTGCAAACTTTTTCATGGAATAAGATCCTATATTTAAAACTATTATTCTGCGATGAGATTATCACAGCATTGTTCGCTTAACTAGGTTCTGTTGTTCTTCAACCCCTTATACGCGATAAGCTCACCAAAAAATGGGATTCAAAACTCTAGAGTGACCAAAGCGACGAAGTATAAAGTCTTAAGTAACCATCGCCAAAATGCTTAATTAAGGGCCGGTTCAAGACGATAAGCTGTGCGTTTACTTAAATAAGTGTAAAAGTATCAATGTGAATGAAACATGAATCAGGTGTGCACCCCGTTATAGGAGGGAAGGGGGCGGATACTTGGGCTTAGTGTTGTACGGTGCACACGTTTTTAAATAGTGAACGCTGTAAAGAAGCCTGTGTAAAAAGGCTATACCTTTAGATATAGCCTTTTTAACTAATCTCTCAGTTTGTTACATGCTGTAGTTAACCGATATTAATGCTCGGCGTTCTTGTCCTGCATAGCCCACAATATCTTCATAGTCGGTATCAAAAACATTATCGAATTTGAGCGAAACCTGCCATTTGTCATCAATTTGGTAGCCAAGATTGACGGTAGCGAGAGTATAGGCTGACAGCGCTAACGTCTGTGATGGTTCTGGAAACGGCGGAAAGAAGGTATCGTAATGAGTACCTGTATACGCGAACTTAGTATAGAAGCTGAATTTTTCGGTGCCAAAATCTGTATTGTAAGTAAGTGAGCCTTGGTGCTTCGCCCGGCGAAGTTCCCTCGTGGTAATACCATTATCAGTTTGCTCTGCATCTAAGTAGCTGTATGCCGCCGTGATGTGTCCGTAGCCACTGTTCCAGTTAATTTCCAAGTCTACACCTTCTCGGGTACTGCCTCCGTCTATGTTGTCAGCACTGAATGCGCCTGCTTCTGGAACGAAAACGAAACCGTTAATTTCATCTTCTAAATCAGCCGTGTAAACGCTAACTTGCCCGGTTATTGTTTTCCAGTTTGCTTTAACACCTACTTCCCATTCTTCGCTAGTTTCGGGCTCTAGGTTCGGATTTCCAATAAAACTGGCAGGAAAGAAGCCAAAGCGCTCTGTGAAAGTGGGCGTTTTAACCGCACTTCCATAGCTGGTAAACAGAGTGTAATGGTTATTTAATTGCCAGCTCAATCCACCGCGATAGCTGACCGCATTATCGAATTCACTGTTGTTGTCGTATCGAGCGCTTAGCGTAGCGGTTAAATACTGAGTTAATTGACCGTTCGATTCAGCAAAAACACTATATGTATTATCGTGCTGCTTTTGATTAGGATCGCCAAAATTGATGGGACCGCGCTGGTCGAAGAGTCGTTGAAGATATTCAATGCCCCCAGCAAAGTCCCAGTTTTTAATGGTGTAAAAGCTTGTCCAATTCAACTCAATGCGCTCGCCAGTTGTGCCCCCTGCTTCAGCGCCTAACTCAGTATTGTCGTTCTCGTCTTTGCGGTAATGGGCACTTAATGCAGAGCGGTATGGCGAATGCTCAGGAGTAAACTCCCAGCGCAGTTTGGCGCTAAGTTGTGACCCATCAGTCACATTGTCGGTGTCAGTGGGGAGTCCAGTGGTAGCAAAGTCAGTGCCGTCGTAGTCGTTTTCATAGTCTACGGTACGCACATTTGCGATGATAGTATGTTCAGACGTGGCGGCATAGTTGAGGTTAATGCCAGCGGTCATATTGTCATAGCCGTCATCTTCATTGCCAACGCGAGACACATTGTCTCCATCAGTTTTGATATAGCTGGCATAAGCGGATATTCCAACATTTTCACTTTGAGAACGAGCATTCATACTGCCTTGTAGTGTTCCTTGCGTGCCCGCTGCCGCAGAGAAATCCACGTGAGACGTGTTCGCAGCAAATTGGCCAGACTTGGTGGTGATACTCAGTACGCCACCAATAGCACCACTACCCCAGCGTGCACTTTGAGGGCCACGCAGCAGTTCAATGCGCACCACATTCGCGCTGGTAAGGTGTGCCAGGTCAACAAGACTACCTTGACCTACATCGTTAGAAACAACACCATCAATTAAAATAAGTAGATGATTAGTTTCGCCACCGCGGACGCGCACTTCAGTCAGGCCGCCCGGACTGCCTGACTGGGCTAAGCTTACACCCGGCAGACCGCGGATGAGGTCAGTCAGCTGCAGTGCACCTGACGCTTTAATGTCGCTTTCGGTTAGTACAGAAACAGAGCTGGGAAGCGTTGCTATCGGAATTGGTAACCGGGTACCCGTTACCGTAAGTGTTTCAATACTTTGATCTAGGGTTTGAGAAAAAGCAGGTGTGCTAAAGCACGAGAGAACCGCAGCACTAAGCGCTGCGTGATTAAAATGTGTACGCATGATTATTTATAATATCTTTGATGTACTCCGCCCGAGCACATGTTTAAGGGAAGTGCTTTGTTTACTGATTATTAAGTCACAATAAGTAAACAACACCATGAAGCACAGGCCGGTATCCGGGCTTACTCACCAGCACTTTATAAGTGATAGTTCTTTTGCCTTCCCATCAATTAATGTTTACTAACGCAGTATTGCGCTAGCACTTACAAAGACAGTGGCGTTTGAAAAGAAAACGACATAGCGTTGAGTTTACCGTTGCGGGGGCAGCATCAGCGTTTCACTGATTTCCCGTTTAACCCTTGTCGCCGTCGCTAATCCGAGGGAAAAGGGCACCTAAGCGATGCTGATTATAGAGAAAGTGCAATGTGATAGCGAATATGATTTATCACGCCTTCACCTTGTTATTACTTGCAGTGAACTGTAATAACAAGGCGTAACTAAGCGTTTAAATAGTAACCGCGTCGAACTAACCTACGGTCCGCATCAGAGGGATAATACCAAT
>NZ_BLIJ01000052.1:0-67514 GCF_009811475.1 Alteromonas sp. KUL150 | reverse complement strand
CTATGCGGATTGGTATAATGATGCAGGTGAAACAAAATGCCGCACCTGAATCATTTAATAGCCAAGCTTCAACGCAGGCTCTTGAAGGGCCGACATTTGTTCTTTTAGGGCAAGAATTTGACCTTCCCAGTATTTGTCTTCTGCAAACCAGGGAAATGCGCGAGGAAAGGCAGGGTCTTTCCAGCGTCTAGACAGCCACGCCATATAATGCACCATACGCATCGCGCGAAGGGGTTCGATAAGCACAAGCTGCTTGGAATCGAAAGAGTGAAACTCTTCGTAGGCTTCGACCAACGTATCTAATTGTAAAAGCTGCTGCTGACGATCTCCACTCAGCATCATCCACAGATCTTGTATAGCAGGCCCCATACGGCAGTCATCAAGGTCAACAAACGTAGGGCCGTCTCGCCATAAAATGTTCCCTGGGTGACAATCGCCATGCAAACGAATAGAAGACGTAGGCTTATATGCTTCCTTAGTGGCCGAAATAACGGGGTTCAAGATGGCAAAAAATGCGGTTTTTAAATGATCTGGTAGCAAAGTACTTTGCTCGAGCACGTCTCTTGGCTCGTTGACGTAGCTTTCAATATCAATGGAAGGGCGAGAAGTGAATGTTTTGGAATGAGCGACACGATGAATTCGGCCTATAAAACGGCCCATCCACTCGAGTTGATCAAGATTGTCGTTTTCAAATTGTCTTCCGCCAACAGAGGGAAACAGTGCAAAGCGGTAGTCGGTCTCACCGACTCTGTGATGGTGCAGTGTACTGCCATTAATGGCAATAGGCGCGGCTAAAGGAATTTCATTCTCTATAAGTTCTTGAGCAAACTCATGCTCTTCGTTAATTTGAGTGTCGCTCCAGCGACCCGGTCTATAGAACTTGGCTACATAACGCATACCATCTTCGGCAAGAAATTGGTAAACACGATTCTCATAACTGTTAAGCGCTAACAAGCCGCTTTGAAGAAAAATGCCCTGGCTTTCCAGGGCATCTAATATGGTATCTGGACTAAGCCCAGAGAAAGAAAAGTCTGTCATCGATAAAGGAACTTCGTTGGTTCATCAACCGTAACCGTTTCCCCATCAATTGTGGTGGTTACACTGATAAAAATATCGGTAACCGTATCTTCCAGATTATAGGCATTAGTTGCAACTGAAATCGGTGTACTGTAAACCGCGCCTCCGGCAACTGTCATCTGCTGCTCACCAATATATTGATAATCCGGCAGGCCTTTTACAGCAATAGAGTAGGTCTGTGTTTGCTGAGTTTTGTTGAGTACCTTGATGGTATAAACATTTTCAATAAGACCCTCGTTTGTCTCGCGGTACAATGAATTTCTGTCGCGAATAATGTCTACTTCTGTTGGGCTGCGCGTCCAGATATTGGCAACCAATAAACCTGTCATAACAAGAAGCACGACAAAATAACCCACTAATTTGGGGCGAATAATGTGAGTCTTGCCTCCAGCCAATTCTTCTTCGGATGTGAAACTAATAAGCCCTTTGGGGTAGCCCATTTTATCCATAACACCGTTACAAGCATCTACACACGCGCCACAATTAATGCACTCGTACTGAAGGCCATTGCGTATATCGATACCGGTTGGGCACACTTGCACACACAAGTTACAATCGATGCAGTCGCCCAACCCTTTTTCTTGAACCTGCTCGTGACTAAGTTTACGAGGTCGAGGACCGCGCTGCTCACCTCGTTTTGCGTCGTATGAAACAGTGAAGGTGTCTTTGTCGAACATGGCCGACTGAAAACGCGCGTAAGGGCAAATGTGTGTACACATGATTTCTCGCATGTAACCCGCATTACCATAAGTACAAACTGCGAAAAATATAACGGAAAAACCTGCCCAAAAACCGGTGTTGAAGGTTACAAAGTCAATAAATAATGCATCAATTGGCGTAAAGTAGCCAACAAAGGTTAATGCCGTTAAAAGCGCCACTAACACCCATGCGGTATGCTTGGCGGTTTTGCGTAGAAATTTATCGGCATCCATTTTGCGGGCATCAAGCGCGATGCGTTTATTTCGTGGCCCTTCGAACTTCTCCTCGAACCATGTATAAATATAGACCCACGTTGTTTGTGGGCACATAAACCCACACCAGACTCGACCAGCAAACGTAGTAACAAAAAAGAGGGCGAAGGCAGAAACAATAAATATGTAGGCCAGCAGCGTAAGGTCTTGGGGCCATAGGGTAAGCGAAAAAATCGTAAAACGTTGCTCGCCAATATCAAGAAGCACCGCCTGATGACCGTTGTACTGAATCCACGGAATTACGGCGAAAAGGGCCAGAAAAAAGAGCCCAAAGAATCGTCTGAACGTTTCAAGTGGGCCTTGAACTGCACGGACATAGATACGGCTACGAGAGTCGTGGCGTTTGCCCTCAGTGGCTCCTTTAGGCTTATGTACCTTTACCGGTGTAACGGTCTTTACCGGTATTTGTTCATTCATAGCTTAACCTTATATCTTAACCTTATATGATGTAGCGAACTGCCTGCGCAGTATAACGTGGTTCACACCATCATCTTTAACATAGATCAATAATGCGGCGTATGGTGAATCTTTTTGAACTTTCAGTCAATACTGAAAGTTCCGAAATTTGGCTTAAAGTAGGGCTTTATTTCCTAATTTGTGTTGTCAGTGTCAACTTAGCAATACGGTGAGTAACTCAAGATGCTCATTGCCGATTAGCATACATGAGTATAGTTCTCAGTATTTACAATTAACTAGGTATCACCCTAATATCTTTAACATTAATATGGTCAATGACTGACTGCATCGTGTACAGTGAGGTTCATAAAATCCGAAGTTGGTCTTGCATAAACACCGCTTCGCAAATTGTAGAAAAGTTGGCGCTATTTGTCGTAAACGCCTATCGAAATTAGCTGAGAAGTCATGTTAAGGTTTTTTATCATCGCCGCTGAGATCATCGTATTAATCTTAGTTTTGCGCTCTCCTTTTGTTCAGTATCTTTTTGAAGATATTCAAAATACCGTGTCTGATTGGCTTGTATCTATTGCTACCGCTGCCGAGCGCGAAAGTCTGACTAATTTGCAGGAAGACATTAGTGGAAAGCTCAGTCCTTTAAAACCTTATCAGCAAAGTTACATTCAACAAATTACTGCGGACTCAGCGAGCGTAAAGCGGTTTTATCACACCTACTGTGAAAATGATGACATAAACCCTAATTTTTCGGGAACTAAACGCGCTCAACTTTGCCTAATCATTAAACAGTCGCCAGTTATGCAGGTCGCAAAGCGAGATTAGACTATGCAAGTTCATAAGCCTTTTCTTTAGATGCGAGTAGTGAATTGAATAAACGATTTCACATTGCTTGCTAACTTACGGTTTAAATGACTGAATTTAGGAGCATGAAAGTGAATAAAATACGTACCTTTTCTTGTTTGGGCTGCGCAGCCGCAGTCGGATTACTTGCTGTTTTTGCTCCCACACAAGCGGCAGAGGTTAAAATCACGTGGGAAGAACCAGAGTCTTACAGTGACATCAGGCCCACGAATGAGTCACGCAAACGCTTTCGGGAGCGCACACTTGAAGAACTTGAATCGCACATCGTTGAACTAGCAAAGGATTTACCTGAATCGCAAGTGTTGTCTATGACGGTGACCAACGTCGATTTGGCCGGGCAAGTGTGGCCAAGTCAGTTTGTTGGCTTTGGTAACGGGGCGGGTAGTGATGTTCGCATCATAAAGCGTATTGATATACCGCGTATGACGTTTAGCTATACCCTCGCAAACGACGATGGGCAGATCATTGTGAGCGGCGAAGAAATTAAACTTAAAGATATGGACTTCATGGAGTCGAATATTCGTCGCAATCGCACAGAATCTTTGTCTTATGAAAAAGCAATGCTCAACGATTGGTTTTCAGATACGTTTGCAACCCAAGTTGCAGCAACAAATTAAGTTTTCTTGAGCTAAGGTTGCGCTTAACGAGAGATATCGTAACTTTTCAAGTGTACTTTTATTTCAAGGGTACACTCATTTCAAAGGTACACTTATAAAGTACTAATTGAAATGTTAGCAATAGCGAATTGTTTTCATCCCGCTGTAACTATTAAAAAGGTCACATAAACGTGACCTTTACTATATGCGTGGCCCAACTATTTTGGGCCTCTAGCAACTTACGATTGACTATTTAGTTATCACAGATAGTCAAATTCGTTACCTGAAATAGCAAGCGTGCTGTCTGGGCCTGCTTTATATGCAGCTTTATGTGCGTCGCGACGTACAAGTATACGTTCCATATAGAAATTCCGAGTTTTCATTTTCGATGCAGCAAGTACGGCGTTTTCTGAGTGCTGTGCTTTATCAGCCATGCTGTACCATAGTACGCCGATAAGTGAATAAGCACTGTAGGCGAGATAGTCACAGGCAGCCGATGCGGCGGTAGTTGCATCCATGCCGAGGCAATCAGCTGACGAGGCGCGCCAGTCGTCCAGAATACCTTGAGCCAAATTCTTTGCCTCACTGTCTTGGATGTCATTAACGAGTGCACTGAATGCATTGTAGGTCGCTTCCATCATCTGGCCGCCGTCACGGGTTAATTTACGGCCGATGAGGTCTAGCGCCTGAATACCATTAGTGCCTTCATATAGCATCGCGATGCGCACATCTCGCATTAGCTGCTCCATGCCCCACTCGCGAATAAAGCCATGTCCACCGAATACCTGAACGCCTAAACTGGTGGTTTCAAGCCCCATGTCAGTCATAAACGCTTTACAAATTGGCGTTAAAAACTGAAGTATCTTCTCAGCATCTTCTTTTTCCTGGCCTTCAGCGTGTTTCTCAACGTCCATAAACTTGGCATAGAAAAGTGATAAGGCACGACAGCCTTCAATCAGTGATTTCTGAGTGAGCAGCATGCGCGCTACATCGGGCTGAAATACGATAGGATCTGCTTTACCATCTGGATTCTGAATGCCTTGTGGCGCGCGAGACTGAACACGTTCACGGGCATACGTCAGCGCACCTTGATAAGACGCTTCAGCAGCACCTATGCCCTGTAAGCCTACTTGGAAACGGGCGTCGTTCATCATAGTAAACATACAGACTAAGCCTTGGTTCTCTTCACCGACAAGGTAACCTGTAGCACCATCGAAGTTCATCACACATGTTGGGCTCGCCTTGATACCCATCTTATGCTCTATACTTCCCACAGACAGGCTATTAGCTTCACCTGGTTCGTTGTTCGCGTCTGGTAAAAACTTGGGCACTAAGAACAGACTTATCCCTTTTACGCCTTTAGGCGCATCAGGTAGGCGTGCTAATACAAGGTGGATAACGTTAGCGCTCCAGTCGTGATCGCCAGCGGTAATAAATATTTTGTTGCCGGTCACTTTGTAGCTACCGTCGCCTTGTGGTTCGGCTTTCGTGCTAAGTAAGCTTAAATCCGTTCCTGCATGTGGCTCAGTCAGATTCATAGTGCCTGTCCACTCACCGCTAATAAGCTTAGCAAGATAGATATCTTTGAGTTCCTTACTGGCGTGCTTTGTTACCGCAAGGGTTGCACTTTCTGTAAGCATGGTCGTTAAACGCCAGCTAAGGTTGGCGGCGTTGAGCATTTCGTGAACCGGAACAGCCATGGTGTAAGGCAAATCTTGACCGTCATATTCGGCAGAGCCTAGCATCGCATTCCATCCATTAGCGACATATTCTTGGTAGGCATCTGCGAAACCTTTAGGGGTGGTTACTTTGCCGTTTTCTAGTTTGCAACCTTCTTCGTCGCCTTCTCGATTAAGTGGGGCTACAACATCTAACGCAAATTTAGCACCCTGAGCAATAATCTCATTGGCTAACTCGCAGTCAAAGTCGCTTATGCCCAACTTTTCGTAATGAGCATCAAGTCCAAGCCAGTCTTTTAATAAAAACTGAAAGTCAGTTGTAGGGGCATGGTATAGAGGCATGGATGACTCCTTTTTCAAACAGGTGTTTTAATTTTGCCTATTATAGTCACAAAAAGCCTAGCCGTAATAGCCCGTTAAAGGAAAGTTAATAATAAATGTGAATGATAAATATGTTTGTAAGCTCATTGGTGGTTTCGGTTTGAGCAAGCCATTCCCATCAACAAAGCAACATGGCTAAGTTTACTTGCTTTTATCTTTCTCACTGGCATGCTTACGCCATAGAAATAAAAGTTAGACAAAACGTGGTTCACAATAATATGGCATCAGGTAATTCGGATAGTACAAACGCGACAATCAACAGTGCTTTAAATAAAGACGAACGTCATCATCGCCCGGTTTGCATTGTAACTGGTGGGAGTCTTGGGATTGGTTATGCAGTTTGTAAGTTGTTCAGTCAAAACGGTTATAGTGTTATTAATCTTGATATCAGAGACTTCGAGCAGCCGTTATCTAATTGCCTTTGGAAGCCCTGCGATGTGAGCGTAGTCAGAAACATCGAATCATCAATAAGCGAGGTTATTGCTGCCTATAACCGCATAGATGCGCTGGTGTGTAGCGCGGGTATACATGTATCAGCAACCATCGAGGATACGGATGAAGCCTTGCTTGATAAAGTCATAAACCTAAACATCAAAGGGGCCTATGGCGCGATAAAATCCTGTTTGCCCACAATGAAAGCACAAGGTAGCGGTGCCATCGTTGTAATGGGCTCTGACCAGTCCTTTGTGGGCAAGCGAAACTCCTTTGCTTACGGTGTAAGCAAAGGAGCGCTAGCGTCTATGGCTAAAACGACAGCGCTTGATTACGCGACGTACAATATTCGCGTAAACGCAGTGTGCCCTGGAACTATTGAAACGCCACTTTTTCATAACGCTATCGACAATTATGTAGCTCGCTCAGGGGCAAATAAGGATGACGTGGTAGCCGAAGAAGCCGCCGCACAGCCTATTGGCCGATTAGGCCAGCCAGACGACGTCGCTGAATTGACTTACTTTTTGTGCAGCAGCAAAGCCTCCTTTATTACGGGAAGCTTATACGCTATTGATGGCGGCTACACCGCACAATAGTCAAGCGGTGTGTTTGAAAGCAGCTAGTGCGTTGAAGAGCAAACCTTTACCGTACTTCAATTTTAACGTTAGGCATATGCATGAGCCCAAGTATCACAGCTAAGCATTATAACCAAGGTAACATAAAGTGAGTCAGCATTTGCCTTTGTGGATAGATCCGCATATTCATTTATTTGCCTTGAGCGAGGGGCAGTATCACTGGTTAAAGCCGTCTAATACGCCTTTTTGGCCCGATAAAAGCGCGATTGCTAAGAATACCACTGAGAACGACCTTTTGCGTGCAGCGCGAGGGCAGCTTGCAGGGTTTGTTCATATCGAGGCCGGTTTCGATAATCAACGGCCATGGCGAGAAATTACCTTTTTAGAACGTCACTGCACACTGCCTTTTCGGTCGGTTGCCTGCATAGATTTAACGAGCAATGATGTCGGTAGCCATATAGATAAATTGAAAACTTACTCATCGGTGCGAGGCTTGCGCCATATTCTAGATGATGATGCTAGCTCTCTTTTGCGAAGGCCAGACGTTCAGTGGGGGCTAAGGCATATGGCTGCCCGAGGGTTAAGTTTCGACGCCCAGTTTGATTTAGCCGATTCTCATGCAGTTCGCTCGTTACTCTATATGCTTGAACAAGAGCCGACTTTGCGAATTGTGGTAAATCATTGTGCTGTAGCACCGCTTTCTACTGCGCACTTGGCATTTAAAATGTGGCGTAATAATTTACGCTATTTAGCTGAAACAGGGCAGGTGGCGTTTAAATTTTCGGGTTTAGAAATGCAGGAGCGCAACTGGCAATGGCCGCGGGCGTCAGTCGTGTTAAACACGCTGTTAGAAACGGTAGAAATAAGCCAGCTAATGTTTGCCAGCAATTATCCGCTTTGTCAGTGGCGTATGCCTTATGAAACGTTATGGCAAGGCTATTTAGATATAACAGCGCCGCTATCTGACGAACAAAAAGCGGCGTTATTCTCACTCAACGCTAAGCACTGGTACGACATCGTTTAACGGGTATAGATTCTTAAAAAGTTTGCTAACGAACGGCCTATTGAAGAACAATAGGCCAGCTGTACGGTTTGTAATTAAACTAAGATTTTTGCCCGTAGCTTACGCGGATTATTTTAGTTCAGTTACCGTCATATGCGGTGAGCGATAGACAACCTCGTCGTTTAAATCAATGCCAATTCCCGGCGTGTCTGGAGCTTCTATAAAACCATTTACCGGCTGAGGGTCCTGAATGCACAACTCACGGTTCCAGTCTTTTATCGCGTAAGTGTGGTGCTCGTGAATTAAGAAATTAGGAATAGCGGTTTCCAAATGCAGGCTAGCTGCTGTGGCAACTGGACCACCGCAAACGTGGGCTTGAATTCGCACGTCGTAGATATCTGCGTAATCACACACTTTTTTGGCTTCTGTAAAACCACCACACAGGCCTACATCTGGTTGTAGAACATCAATAGATTGATCTTCAAGATAAGGGCGAACATCCCAACGGTGATACAAACGCTCGCCGCCCGCTATAGGCACGTTAACGTTTTTAGCCACTTTGTCATGTAATTTTGAATTCAGGTAGTTCACTGGCTCTTCATAATATAAGCAGCCAATTTCTTCTACAATATCGCCTAGCTGTATAGCAGTAGATGCGCCTAACAAGCTGTGACATTCAAAGATGATGTCGCCATCTTCACCCATAGTATCTCGAATGGCCTGAAGTCGTGCTTTGAAAAGCTTAAGCTCAGGTTTAGTGAAGAGCTTTGTTCTGTCAAAGTGGGTGTTGCCGTCTTTATCGTAAACAATAGGGTCTACTTTAACCGCATCATAACCGTCTTTAAGGGCTTTCTCTGTTGCTCGGGCATAATCAGCAGGGTCATTGAGCTTGGTGACTTCTTTATCCCAGTCAAACTGTAGCTGGCTAGCATAGCTGCGTAATTTGCCGTTAGTCTTTCCACCTAGCAATTCATAAACCGGTAGGCCAAGTGCTTTACCCTTAATATCCCAAAGTGCTGTATCGATGGCACTCATTGCCGCATAAATAACTGGCCCGCCGCCAAGCCCCCAAAAGCCCTCACGCAGCATTCTCGACCAGAGAAGCTCTGTATGAAAAGGATTAAAACCAATAAGCATAGCTTCGGCAATCTCTTTAATCATATGGGCTGCCGCGCTATGACCCCAGTCGTAAGCAAGACCCGCTTCACCTACCCCAGTTATCCCTTCATCTGTGTATACACGCACAAAAACAGGGTTCCACTGAGGGCGCTTAGGGCATTCGATATCAAAAATTTCTACTTTGGTGACTTTCATAATGTATAAACAATTCCTGTTTAAAATGAGTTGGCGTTTAGCTAAATAGGCTTAATTATTCGCAAAAACTGGGATCTAACTTATAGGCTTTGCGTAACATAGCAGGCCATGCTTTTTGTCCACCGGTTTCGCCGCTGTGGACAACGTTTGCCTGAGCATAAATACCGTCGATAATAGTTTGCGGTATTTCAATGATTTCCTCATTCGATTGCATCAAAGCTAGTTGAATTTCGCAGGCCCGTTGTAAGTCGTAGAAGCGCATAAAGGCGTCGCCGACGGTTGGACCAATAGTGAGTCCACCATGATTAGGTAAAAGCATGTGGTTAGTATCGCCCAAGTCATCCTGAAGGCGCTTTTTCTCGCTTTCATCCACCGCTAATCCTTCATAACTGTGATAAGACAGCGACGGCAAAGAGAACATAGAATATTGGCTCCACGGCTTGAGCCCACCTTTTACTGACGCTACCGATATTGTAGCCAGCGTATGAAGATGGATGACACACTGTGCGTCGTGTCGCACTTCGTGGATCGCACTATGAATTGTAAAGCCCGCAGGGTTTATGCCGTAAGGCGTGTCGTCTAGAATATTGCCTTCCAAATCAACTTTCACTAAATTTGAGGCCGTGACTTCATCAAACCCAAGGCCAAAGGCGTTAACCAAGTAATGATCAGTGCCCGGTACCTTAGCTGAGATATGCGTGTAGATAAGGTCTCCCCATCGCATGTCTGCAACTAAGCGGTAGCAAGCGGCCAAATCGACACGTGTATTCCACTCTTGTTCAGATACTTTGCCTTTAAGGCTTAGGGTCGGCAGTGAAAACAAGCCAGTTCTCCTTTTTAAAACGTGTAGACAATTTACCAATACAGATATAGATGAACAACGATTTGTCAGTGCTGGTTTATAACGATTTGGGTATAGCCATCGCGCAAGGGAATAAGGTCGTCTGCAAATCGCATTGATTTCTCATCAATAGAGAATGGGTCGACCTTTACCAGCCCTTTTACCTCTAGTTTAGCCCATGGTGGAGCATCAAAGGCATCTGGAAGCGTTTCTACACCGGCATCTAATGCGCAGCCGAAAAGGGCTAGGCCATTTTTTGTCGTCGCTAAATATTGTGAAACCTCTACATTAAAACCGGTTTCTTCCCATGTCTCTCTATGAGCAGTGCATGCTGGCGATTCACTATTTGCAAGCCCACCCCCAGGGAAATCAAGTTTATTTGATAAGCGGTGTCGTATTAGCAGCACCTTTTTGTCAACTTTGATTAAGCACGCTGCAGCAGTAGCCACTGATGGGTTATCTATTTTTAGCGTGTCCAACCTAGCTGATAGCTCATCCGAAATACGACACAGAGGTTCGCTAGGTGCGCCTCCCGTACAGGAGAAAAGCGTTAAAACAGCGAATAAAGCTGATAAGTGAAATAAGTTGCGCATCGATTTGAGTAAAATACAAGTTGTGTCTGTTTAAGGTTATTAAAATATTAACGAAAAGAAAGCCACAGACTCTACGCAAAAAATAAAATAAAACAACAATAACGCAGTACATGAATTAACGTTTAACGACGCTTACCTAACAAATAAGCGATTTTTATGTACTTGAGTACCCATTGACTGATATTGACGATAAAAACTCATGTTCGATGGGACGCTTTTACCTATAGGAAAGGTTATGTCTTCACGATTTTCTTTATCGCCATTACTCATTGGCGTGGTGTTGCTTACTGGTGTTGTGGTGTACTTAAATATCCCTGAAGAACAAAGCGCAAACCAGAGCGGACCAAGGGCTACCCCCGTCAACACAGCGTTTGTTTCCTCACAAGCTTTTCCTATTACTATTGAATCTTTGGGCACTGCAATTGCCAACGAGTCAGTCAACATAACCGCCCAAGTTACCGACACGGTGAAAGTAATTAACTTTGAAGATGGTGATGAGGCGAAAAAAGGCGAGGTGCTTGTGCAGCTGAACGATACAGAAGAGCGAGCACGAGTCGAAGAGCTAAGAGCAAATATTGAGGAAGCAAAGCGTCAATATACGCGTATTGCTGATCTGCGACAGTCGAATGCCACATCTGAACAGCTGCTTGATGAGCAACAAGCTCGAGTAAAAGCGCTTGAGGCTCAGCTGGACATAGCGTTAGCCCAGCTTGATGATTTGCAAATTCGCGCGCCATTTAGCGGGCTTTTAGGTAACCGAGAAATCAGTATTGGTTCATTGGTACAGCCGGGCGATACCATTACTTCGTTAGATGATATCAGCGTGATTAAAGTTGATTTCAATATTGCTGAAAATCACTTGGCAAGTGTTGCAAAAGGGCAAACGCTGACCGCGTCTTCCGTGGCTTATCCCGGTGAGACTTTCAAAGGCAATATTTCGAATATAGATACACGCCTTGACCCCATTAGCCGCTCTATTCGAGTAAGAGCAACAATCGATAACCAAGACAAGCGTCTACGACCGGGTATGTTATTAACCGTCGTGGTTGAAAAGCGCGTTTTAAATACACTAGTGCTTCCTGAAAAAGCCTTAGTACCCGTACAAGATAAACAGTTTGTATACGTCATTAAAGATAATGTTGCCCATCAAACGGAAGTAGAAATAGGTGAGCGCCGTCCTGGCTTGGTTCAAATAGTCAGCGGTCTCAGCGAAGGGGATGAAGTCATAACCGAGGGGACGCTTCGCGTGCGAGACCAGTCTCCGGTTAACGTTCTTAACCGCTAAGGGAGCTCACTGCTATGTTGTTATCAGACGTTTCCGTAAAGCGCCCGGTATTTGCTACCGTTATCAATTTGCTATTGATTATCTTTGGTATTGTTGCGTTCACTATGTTGAGCTTGCGGGAATACCCAGATATTGACCCCCCAATCGTCTCGGTTAGCACAACGTATACAGGTGCATCGGCAAATATTGTTGAAACCCGTATCACCCAACTTTTGGAAGATAGAATTTCGGGGATTGAAGGTATCAAAAATGTTACCTCTACGTCTCGCAACGGTCGGTCTGACATTACCATCGAGTTTAAATTATCGCGGGATATTGATGCCGCCGCGAATGACGTACGTGAGCGAGTAAGCCGGGCGTTAAATAACTTGCCTGATCAGGCGGATCCCCCGGAAGTATCAAAAGCTAATTCAGATGAAAGCGCTGTTGTTTGGTATAACTTGCGAAGTACCAATCTAAATACGATGGAGCTAACGGATTACGCTGAACGTGTACTGGTAGATAGGTTATCTATTGTAGATGGCGTGGCGCGAGTGCAGCTAGGTGGTGGTAAACGCTATGCCATGAAAGTGTTTTTAGATCGCAACGCAATGGCCGCCCGAGGGATAACCGTAAGCGATGTCGAGCAAGTTATTCGTGCCGAAAATGTTGAACTACCAGCAGGTGAGGTGGAAAGTACCGACAGAAATTTTGAAGTGCGGGTGGCAAGAACCTTTCTATCTCCCGATGACTTTGCTGCGCTAACTGTTGCAGTAGGTGACAACGGCTATCTCGTTCGCTTAGGTGAAATTGCTCATGTTGAACTCACCGCAGAAGACGACGAAACCGAGTTTCGTGGCGATGGGGTAAATATGATAGGGCTGGGTATTATAAAACAGTCCAAAGCAAATACTCTTGACGTTGCACGAGCAGCAAAAGCGCAAATAAAAAAAATAGAGGCAACGCTTCCCGACAATATTTTCATTGTCCCAAGTTACGACTCATCTGTTTTTATTGAGGCGTCAATCGATGAGGTCTATGAAACGCTTGGCATTGCGATGTTGATGGTTGTTATCGTGATTTACCTTTTTCTAGGTAATATTCGCGCCACATTAATTCCAGCGGTTACCGTGCCTGTTTCGATAATTGCTGCTTTTATTGTGATGTATGCATTGGGTTTCTCTATCAACCTGCTTACCTTACTAGCAATGGTACTTGCCATTGGCTTGGTGGTTGATGACGCTATTGTTGTACTTGAAAACATTTACCGTCGTATCGAGATGGGAGAGCCTCCAATATTAGCGGCTTATCGCGGTGCAAAAGAAGTAGGTTTTGCCGTAATAGCTACAACTCTTGTGCTTATTTCTGTGTTTGTACCTCTGGTATTTCTAGAAGGAAATATAGGAAGGTTATTCACTGAATTTGCACTGGCGATTGCCGCCGCCGTTGCGTTCTCAAGCTTTACTGCGCTTACCCTTTCACCAATGATGGCGTCAAAAATTCTCAAAAAACGCACTCGCTCATCGGGTTTTGGGAGTTGGATGGATAAGCGTTTTTCACAACTTGAAAACGGGTATTTCAATACGCTGGGCAAAACACTGCATCAGCCTATTCTGATGTTATTAATGCTCGTTGTTGCGGTCATTGCGCTTGTTCAGTTGTCAGAGAAAGTACCAAGTGAGTTTGTTCCCAAAGAGGACAGGGGAAATTTCTTTATTCTGATGAATGCACAGGAAGGGGCAAGCTTTGAAAGTAATGCGAAAAACCTAGAGAAAATTGAAAGCATCTTAATGCCCTACAGAGAAAATGGAAAAATAAATCGCTTACTTGTACGAACCCCAGGGTTTGGCGGTAATGCGGGTATCGCGATTGTAGGTTCAGCCGATTGGGATGAGCGTGATTTTAGTACTTTTTCTCTTATG
Organism: Alteromonas sp. KUL150; assembly: GCF_009811475.1. Lineage (NCBI taxonomy): Bacteria > Pseudomonadati > Pseudomonadota > Gammaproteobacteria > Alteromonadales > Alteromonadaceae > Alteromonas > Alteromonas sp. KUL150. Next base: position 53,594 of record NZ_BLIJ01000052.1, on the reverse strand, counting down.
GATGAAATTAGCGGAAAACTGAATTCTGTTCCAGATGTGCGTGCTTTCGCCATAATGCGAAGCGGGATCTCGGGAGGCGGTTTAGGTCGGCCGGTGCAGTTTGTGCTACAAGGTGATACCTATGAAAATCTAGTTGCATGGCGTGACATCGTGCTTGAAAAAGCCACTAAAAATCCAGGTCTTATTCGCCTTGACTCAGACTATAAAGAAACGTCTCCTCAGCTCTTGGTAAATATTAATCGTGACAGGGCCGCAGATCTTGGTGTGTCTATTAGCGATATAGGTGGCACATTAGAAGTGATGTTAGGGCAGCGACGCGTATCCACTTTCCTTGATAGAGGTGAGGAATACGACGTAATTATGGAAGGGATCGAAGAAGATTTTAGAAGTCCCAACAGCATAGAAAACCTTTACGTACGCTCTGCGAGAACCGGAGAGCTTATCCCCATGGATAATTTGCTGACGTTTGAAGAGCAGGCAACATCAGCCCAGTTAAATCGTTACAACAGGATGCGAGCAGTAACGATTTCTGCAAACCTGGCAGACGGTTACACATTGGGAGAAGCGCTCAACTATCTTGAAAACATTGTTGCAACGGAGCTACCTGATAACGTATCGATAGATTACAAAGGTGAGTCTCAGCTTTATCAAGAAGCCGGCAACTCTTTTGTGTATGTATTCATTCTCGCTCTCGCCATCACATATCTTATTTTAGCTGCTCAGTTTGAAAGCTGGGTACATCCACTGGTGATAATGCTCACAGTGCCATTGGCACTAGTTGGTGCCTATATCGGTTTGTTTTTCAGTGGAATGACAATTAACATTTATAGCCAAATTGGCCTGGTTATGCTTATTGGACTCGCAGCTAAAAACGGCATACTCATTGTGGAGTTTGCCAATCAGTTGAGGGACGCGGGCATGGAATTTGAATATGCATTGAAACGCGCTGCAGCCCAGCGTTTGCGCCCCATCGTTATGACTGGTTTTACTACTGTATTTAGCTCTCTTCCCCTAGTACTTGCTTCAGGGCCCGGCGCTGAGAGCCGAATGGTGATAGGGATGGTTATTTTCTCCGGCGTCTTAGTTTCAGCGTTTATGACACTATACGTCGTGCCGACAGCCTATAGCTGGCTAGCTCGTAATACCGGTTCACCACTTAAACGAACCAAAGAAATTGAGCGACTTGAAGAAGAAATTCCTTACAAAAAAGGTGAATCATAATTCTATATGCAGGGCATTTGCCCTGCATTGTTAACCTCTTGGTCTGATAAACCATAAATTAATAACGTATTTTTCTTAATACGTTAGCATGTCTCGTCATCACTTTGTTAAAGTTTTGTTGAAATCTATCTTTTTGATATATTTGTTCTTTTCTAATTTTAAAGCGTCAAATTTTTCTATCTTATTCAGCGTCATAAGTATTAATTGTACCCATTAGACGTAGGTATAGTTGCTTAACTTTTTTCTTCCACTACACTGCGCAGCAATTACAGGTGTCTATATAAGTCACTCATTTATAGACATTAATTTTTTATGCTCAAATTGGCGATTATGGCGTTTGTGACTAATACTTACCACGTCGTAATTATATGAGCGAGCATGCCCATATTTGCCAGCCGCGACAACACACTCGAACTAAGATTCAAATAATAGTGTTTAAAGAGTAGATGGCGGTGAGCGCGTATATCAACATACTTTAGAGGACACATCATGAAGAAATGGATACTAGCAGCAGCCCTTTGTTGTAACGTTGCGGTTGCCGACGTCGCTGTTATCGTGCATCCCAGCAATGGTGACTCATTGGATAAAGACAGTATAAGCCGAATCTTCTTGAATAAGGCAAAAGCATTTCCTGGCGGCACGCAAGCAGAGCCTGTAGCGCTTGCGGAAGGGCAAGCGGCGACTGACGAATTTAATGGCAAAGTGTTGAACAAAACTGCAGCCCAGCTTACAGCGTTTTGGTCAAAGCTTGTGTTTACCGGTAAAGGTCAACCACCAACAGCATTAGGTAGTGATGCAGAGGTTGTTTCTGCAGTAGCGGGTAATCCTGGCGCCATCGGCTATGTCGATGCTAGCGCTGTGAACGACAGCGTGCGCGTTGTTGCAACCTTCTAACCTACTGTGTAATTAAAGAATTAAAGAATTAAGGAATACGCATGAAAACCAAACTTGCTATCTTATCTGTGGCTGGCCTTTTAGCTGCTCCAACAATGGCAGACATTCAGATTAATGGTTTCGCAAACTTGATTGCCGGCATGACGTTAGATGACGATGAATCAGTTTACGACTACGACAGTGACTTTAGCTTTGATCCAGCCAGTGTATTTGGTCTCCAAGTTCGTGGAGAAGTGAGCGATAAACTATCGGCGACGGCTCAGTTAGTTGGTCGCGGTAGAGATGACTACGACGCAGACTTCGAATGGGCTTATATGACTTATGTGTTGAATAACAATGTCAACATCAGTGCAGGTCGCCTACGTATGCCGCTCTTCAAATACTCAGCGTCACTTGATATCGGTTACTCTTACCACTGGCTTACACCACCAGATGCGGTTTACGGTATCGACTTTAACAATATCGACGGTGTTCGTGTGGATTACATGAACTATTCGGGGGACTGGGAATACGGTGCACAGTTTACAGTTGGTCGCGTTGAAGCTGACACTACTATTTCTGGCACACCTGCAGCGCTAGAGCTAGAAGATGTTGTTGCTGTTTCTTTTGAAGCGACGCGCGATTGGTTCAGTGCGCGTACATTGTTAGCGCGCGGTAAAACGAGCGCCGCTAATCCAGATTTCGACACCTTTGTCGGTGGTTTGGCGCAGTATGGCGCTTTCATACCTACCGCTTCAACCGCGGCTGAAGGTTTTAGTGTTAACGAAGACACGGGAACCTTCTTTGAGGTTGCCATTGATATCGATAAATACGATTGGTTCGTAGGTGCAGAATTTACACAAACAGAAGTTGACGGTTCTGTTATTGCTGATAACAAGGCATGGTATGTAACTGCTGGCATGCGTTTTGGCAAGTTCACTCCGCATATCACCTATGAAGTTGAAGAAGCTGATAATGGCGCCCAGTTAGGTCTAATAGCAGCTTTGCCTGCAACAATCGCCACAGGAGACGCAGTTGTTGATGCAACATGGAATGGGGCGGCTGGTACGGCTGGCATCTACCAAACAGCTGCGGGTATTGCTGCGCAGCAAAATCTTGATGTATCTGCAGTCACCGTTGGTTTGCGTTACGATGTTGAACCGGGTTTCGCGCTTAAAACTGACGTAACCTGGTACTCAGACGACCTAAACGATTTGAACGATGCTACACTTCTAAAAGTGGGTGTAAACTACACGTTCTAATACTCTGCTTGGCCTCGTATATCAATGCGAGGCCATAATTAAATTAAAGATTTTCGCTATTAAGTAGATAAAGTAGAACAAGATAGTTTTTCATTCATACTTAGAAAACTATTGAGCAAATATAATAACAGTGGAACAGCGAATGAACTTTTTAAAAAAAATGCCAATTGCGACTAAGATTTTCCTCATTCCGGGTATCGCAGCGCTAAGTTTTATTATTTACTTGCTTATTACTGTCTACACCGCCTTAAATAACGGTGCGACCCTTGAGCGTGTTCAAAAAGTTCAGTTCCCTGCGCTACAATTATCTGCTTCCACCCTTGTTGAAATGCAAAAAGTTCGTGATACCCTTTCAAGTGCGGTTACTACTGGCGACCAAGATACCCTTGTCATGGCGCAGGAACTTGCTGATGAGGCAAAAGCCGGTCTTTATCAGATAGCGTCTATTAGCCCTGATTTTCGCAATGATATTTCTCGAATTTCATCAGGGTTCGATGATTATTTTAAAGTCGCTTTCGACGTTTCTCAGTCCATGGTCAATGGAACCGCTGATTTTAGCCGCCTTGGTGAGCTTTCCTCAAAGATGAACAAGTCTTATGACGGTGTTATCGCGTCCATGTCCAAGTTCAGAGACGAACAACAAGCAGCGTTCGAGGATGCATTTGAAAATACAGACAGTGCAAATACCTCGTTAATCAGTACCGGGGTAATTTTAGCCATCGTTGTTACCATTTTACTGTTTGCTACTGCCGTACCTATCGTTAGGGGCATTAAGCAAAGCATCGACGATGTGGTCCGTTCACTTAAGGATATCGCACAAGAAAATGGCGACTTGACGGTACGCATCGAAACAAAAAGTGAAGACGAGATTGGTGATCTGGTTTACTGGTTTAATCAGTTCATGGATAAATTACAGGGCGTTGTGCGAGATGTAGTGGAAGCCAGCTTGCCCCTTTCTAACCTTGCCCAAAACTTACGTGGCGTTACCGAAGAGACTCAGCGTACGATAGATGTTCAGCAGCGTTCGGCCACTAACGCGAAACAGGCTGTAGATACAATGAGCGGCTCGGTTGATGGCGTTGCACACAGTGCTGCACAGGCCGCGAGCGATGCCAACGAGGCGACCAGTGCTGCAAGTGAAGGTCGTCAAATAGTACAGCAGACTGTAACCAGCATTCAGCAGTTAGCAGACAACGTGCGTGAAACCGCTGACGTGATAGCGCGACTTGAATCCGATTCAAACAAGGTGGGTTCTGTACTTGACGTTATTAAAGGAATAGCCGAGCAAACTAACTTACTTGCGCTTAACGCCGCCATTGAAGCGGCACGAGCAGGTGAGCAAGGCCGAGGCTTCGCTGTAGTTGCGGATGAAGTACGTACGTTGGCATCGCGTACCCAACAATCGACAGAAGAGATTCAAAGTACCATTGAACAATTACAAAGCGCAGCGCACTCTGCGGTAGAAGTCATGGCTCGCGGTACTGAACAAGCGTCTAGTAGCGTAGAAACTGCGAATAAGGCAGGAAGTAGCTTGGAAACAATCACAAGCACCATTGGTCGTATTAACCAGATGAATGAGCAGATTGCACATAACACAGAAGACCAGCGCACTGTGGCGGTAGACATAGTTCGTCATGTTGACGAAATTCATCATCGTACAGAGCAGACTGCTAGCCGCTCGGGAGAGTTAGGCACAATGTGTAATGAACTTGCAGACCTAGCACAGCACCTTGAGTCTATTGCTAAGCAGTTTAGGGTGTAGTAACAAAAGCTATTATAAGCAGCTAGTTAATGCTGTGATGAGCAACTTTAGTAAAGCCCCCATTAGGGGGCTTTTTTGCAGATATTCCCCTAACGCAATTAATTGATTGCCTTTACGACGCATAAAAAAATCCCCAGCAAGCTGGGGATTTTTATTAATGCGATTACCGCTAGAACTACTCGTCTAAGAAACTACGAAGCTGCTCAGAACGGCTAGGATGACGAAGCTTGCGAAGTGCTTTCGCTTCGATTTGACGAATACGCTCACGCGTTACATCAAACTGCTTACCCACTTCTTCAAGCGTATGGTCGGTGTTCATATCGATACCAAAACGCATACGAAGTACTTTAGCTTCTCTTGCTGTTAAACCCGCCAGTACTTCCTGAGTTGCGCCTTTCAAGCTTCCGCCTGTTGCTGAATCGAGGGGCTGGATAATTGTGCTGTCCTCGATAAAGTCACCAAGATGTGAATCTTCATCATCACCGATGGGGGTTTCCATCGAAATAGGCTCTTTAGCGATTTTAAGTACTTTGCGGATCTTATCCTCAGGCATCAACATGCGCTCAGATAATTCTTCAGGTGTAGGCTCGCGACCCATTTCTTGAAGCATCTGACGAGAGATACGATTTAGCTTATTAATCGTTTCAATCATATGAACAGGAATACGGATAGTACGCGCCTGGTCTGCGATTGAACGAGTAATAGCCTGACGAATCCACCACGTTGCATAGGTAGAAAACTTGTAACCACGACGGTATTCAAATTTATCTACTGCCTTCATTAGGCCAATATTACCTTCTTGGATAAGGTCAAGGAATTGAAGGCCGCGGTTGGTGTACTTCTTAGCGATTGAAATAACAAGACGCAAGTTAGCTTCAACCATCTCTTTCTTCGCGCGGCGTGCTTTGGCTTCACCGATAGACATGCGACGGTTGATGTCTTTGATATCAGCAATGACCAAGCCAGTTTCTTGCTCAACTTGGTTCATCTTGCTGATACAGCGCTCAATTTCTTCTTGGTTAACTGCAAGATCTGAGGCATAAGGTGCACCAGACTTAATTGTTTCGTGCAACCAAGCTGTCGACGTTTCGTTGCCAGCAAATGCTTTGATAAAATCTTTCTTAGGCATTTTAGCGTTAACGACGCAAAACTTCATAACAAGGCGTTCTTGAATGCGCACTTTATCCATCATTTCGCGCATGTTTTTAACCATGCGGTCGAACTGCTTAGGAACCAAGCGGAACTCTTTGAATACGTCGCTCAAAGCGTTAATTTGAGTACGCGCATCCGCGTGAGAGCGCCCTTTCTTCTCAATGACTTCACGGGTCTTGATGTACTGCTCACGAAGCTCTGTAAAGCGCTCACGTGCTAACTCAGGGTCAACACCGCTGTCGTCTTCTTCTTCGTCTTCGTCTTCGTCATCATCGCCATCTTCATCATCTAATTCTTCTTCAGACAATTCAGAACCAACGTGCGTTGCTGTTGGAGCAAGATCTTGATCATCATTAGGGTCAACAAAGCCAGAAATAATATCGCTTAGACGAATCTCTTCTGCTTCGTAAAGGTCCCACTGATCCAATAAGTATGTAATTGCTTCTGGATATTCGGCAACTGAACACTGAACCTGATTGATACCATCTTCGATTCGCTTAGCGATTTCAATTTCGCCTTCACGAGTAAGAAGTTCAACAGTACCCATTTCACGCATGTACATGCGAACCGGGTCAGTCGTACGGCCAATTTCACTTTCTACAGTAGCAAGTGCCTGTGCTGCTGCTTCTGCAGCATCTTCATCGGCATTTGCTTCTTGCATGAGAAGTTCGTCTGCATCAGGAGCTGATTCAGATACTTGAATTCCCATGTCATTAATCATGCGGATTATGTCTTCGATTTGATCAGAATCGACAATATCTTGCGGCAGGTGGTCGTTAACTTCTGCAAAGGTTAAGTAACCTTGCTCTTTACCTTTTGCAATCAGGAGTTTAATCTGAGACTGCTTGCTTTGCGCCATATAACCTACACTTCTCACATTCAATTAGTTTGCAATAGAAAAGACAACATACGTCTAGGTATGTTCCCTGATCTGCTGTAGTACTGCATTTGTATCAAGGCCGTTAATGCTCGATGCCACGCCGGTGTAAACCGTTACTTTTGCGATGCACATCTGCTCGGGTTTGGTTCTGCCCGTTTATGTTCGGCTATATCTTTGCTACTAGTATTGCTGCATATTTGTTCACTTCTTTAGCGTTAAGCCTAAATAAAGAAGCTTGCAGCGAATTAGCCAGTATAGCAGAATATGCGGTGGTTTTACCAGATTGATGGCCGATTTTTTAGCCAGTAATTTTCTTGCAGCCAACTGTCAAACCAGCCGGAGTTAAAAGTACTTACTACGTTAGAGCAGGCTAACCAGCAGTCTAAAAATCAAATTGATGACACGCGTGGCTAACTTTTCTGTCTTTCCCTCATAAGCAGGTTCAATTCCTGTTTCTCCGCTTGGGTAAGCGGCTGAACCCGCGAGCGTGAAATTAAGGTTTCAATTCGGCTATCAAAATGCCCATCGAGTAAGCGAGCGAAACTGTCGTTGTATACACGTTCAGCATCCTCGTCTTTTACTAAGTGTTCTTGTAACAATAATTTCGCGATAGTAGAAGAATGGGGATGGTCGCGGAAATTTTCAACAAGCTGTGCGGTTTTTGCTTTTGGATTTGCTAAACAGTAGCGATGAACATCGCGTAACAAATCCATACCCGCGGCAGTACTACCAGCAAAAATGTCTATCTGAACATCTTCGCATATCGACGCGAGTGCTGGTTTATCTATGAGCAAACGGATAAGCATCCGAAGAGGCGATAGCTTAGGCTTATTCACTTGATTTCGACTTGGGGAATACGCTTGCTTAGAGCCTTGATTTGCCCTCGTAATATCTTGTTGGAGCTTAAAGCGGTCGAACTCGCCAGTATGTTTCGCCAACTCTTCCAACAGCATTTGTTTCTGGTCTTCCCCTAGCGTACTTTCGATAAGCGGTAATGCCGCTTTTTTGAGCGCTATTTTGCCTTCAGGCGAGCCTACGTTGTGGGTTTTTAACAAATTTTCGAAAAAGAAACGTGACAGGGGCATGGCTTCATCAAGCATACCCATAAATGCTTCTTTACCTATTTGGCGTACCATAGTGTCTGGATCTTCACCATCGGGTAAGAATAAAAACGACAAACGTACGCCATCTTTTAACGCAGGTAGCGCATTTTCCAATGCGCGCCAAGCAGCTTCTCTGCCAGCTCTGTCGCCATCGTAGCAGCATACTATGTGCGACGTTGCGCGAACCAGCATTTGAATATGCTCAGGTGTCGTCGCAGTACCCAATGCAGCAGTGGCGATATTAATGTCAAATTGACTGAGTGCAACTACATCCATATAGCCTTCAACGATAACCACGGTATCTAGGTTACGATTATTTTGACGAGCAGAATAAAAACCAAATAGCTCGCTGCCTTTATGGAATATGCGAGTTTCGGGAGAGTTTAAGTATTTGGGGCCGCCATCATCGAGGACACGCCCACCAAACCCAACGACGCGGCCGCGCTTGTCTCGAATTGGAAACATAATTCGATCGCGAAAGAAGTCATACGTACGACCTTGGTCATTGCGATTAACAAGTTTTAAATCGATGAGTTGTTTAATGCGCTGTGGGTCTTTACCAAATGTATTAAGCAGGGCATCCCAACTATCTGGCGCATAGCCGATTTCCCATTGCTTAACGATATCGCCGCTGAGCCCACGATTTTTTAGATAGTCGATGGCCTTTTTGCTATTGCCGTTTTGGCGTAGCTGATGCTGAAAAAAGCGCGCAACTTGTTCCATCACTGCATAGTCGTCTTGTTGTTGTTGCTTTTTCTCTTCGCTCATCGCCGGTCGGCTGCCCTTTTCTCGGGGTACCTCAAGACCGTGGTAGCGAGCAAGTTCCTCAATAGCCTCTACAAACTCAAGGCGATCAAACTCCATGATAAAGGAGATAGCGTTGCCATGCGCTCCACAGCCAAAACAATGATAAAACTGCTTGTCTTGACTAACTGTAAAAGATGGAGATTTTTCGTTGTGGAAAGGACAGCACGCCTGATAGTTTTTGCCTGCTTTTTTAAGTTTTACTCGGCTATCGACCACTTCTACCACATCAGTACGTGATAAAAGATCATCTATGAAATCGCGCGGTATTTTTCCAGCCATGAGGGTATTTTTAAAAAGGACCATTAATGCATATGATGCAACGACGCCTTAGAAGGCCTATAGCAACATGATTAAGACAGTGGGTTACTTTAACAGGGAAGTTTAAAAATGAGAACAACGAAGGCGTGGTTACCCACACCCTCGCACTAGTTGGTTCAAGCTATAATTTACGCTTACGCGTTCAGGCGTGCCTTAATTTTTGCACTTAGCGCACCCATGTCCGTACGGCCTTGAACTTTAGGCTTTAAAGCGCCCATTACTTTACCCATATCCTGCATACCTGAAGCGCCTGTAGCGGCCATGGTTTCATCGATAAGGGCGTTTAGCTCGTCGTCACTTAAAGGCTGAGGAAGAAAATCTTCAATATAGGTAATTTCTTCTCTCTCTTTACTTGCTAGATCGTCACGATTAGCTGCATCGTACTGAGCTGCTGCGTCTTGGCGCTGTTTAACCATCTTGGTAAGTACAGCCAGAATCTGGCTATCATCAAGCGTTATTTGCTCATCAATTTCTTTTTGTTTGATGGCAGCCATAGCCATACGAATAGTACCAAGACGTAATTTTTCTTTTGCACGCATCGCATCTTTCTGCGCTGCTTTTAAATCATCAATTAGTGCCATGATGCTTCCTGTTTTTTATTAATAAATTAAGCTTATCAGGCGCTGCAAAAACTTACAGCAAAGATTACTATACCTTCAATCCTACGTTAAAAACCGAGTGTAATCATTTAGTAGGACTGCAAAGGATAAAAAATAAAGGCCCAGAAACGCGAAAGGTGCTGCAATTGCAACACCTTTCAGACTCGTTGGCTAACCCTATATTAGTAGAGTTTTACGCGACGTGCGTTTTCACGAGCTAGCTTCTTAAGATGACGCTTTTTAGCGGCAGCTTTCTTGCGCTTGCGTTCCCAAGTTGGCTTTTCGAAGAATTCACGACGACGAACTTCAGAAAGAACACCTGCTTTTTCACAAGAACGCTTAAAACGACGCAGCGCCACATCAAACGGCTCGTTTTCTCTAACTTTAACGATAGGCATTAAACACTCACCTCAAAACTTTTACTGTGTAAATCCGGGTAAAATTGTGCGCTAAAAAGGCCACCCGGGTTAAAAATGGTGCGAAATTCTAATCATATCTACAGAGAAAGTAAAGGATGAATTGCTAAAAAATAGCCAATATTGTGCATTTACCGTTCATTTACCTGATAACTGGCATTCCATGAATGTAGGATTAAAGGTAAACTCTGCGCTCGTTAAGCACCGTGTTCCTTAACTCGGCACAATTAAGCGCCCTTTTCAGACGATGTCCTTCATGATTTTTCTTTTTTTGAACGGTAATCGGTCAAAAACGTAAAACCGGATGTTTCTGATAAGGGTAGTATTATGATCGCGGCCGGATCATAAAGATGATCGCCACAGATCGCCAGTATTATTTACTTTGTTTTTGGTATTATTCGACAAGTACGGTTCATTAAAGTTGTGAACGTGTAAGCGCGTCCAAACGCAGAGCATTATCGTTAGTAGTAAAAAGGCTTACTCCCCATGCGTATTTTAGGAATTGAAACATCTTGTGACGAGACAGGCATCGCGGTTTACGATTATGAAAAAGGTTTGTTGTCACATGAGCTTTATAGTCAAGTTAAACTCCATGCAGATTATGGCGGTGTGGTCCCCGAACTTGCCTCCCGTGACCACGTTAGAAAAATCATTCCTCTCATTGAAAAAGCTATGGAAGATGCCAACACAAAGCCATCAGAAATCGACGGCGTTGCTTTTACTCAAGGACCAGGCTTGGTTGGGGCACTGCTTGTAGGATCTTCAGTAGGCCGTTCGCTGGCCTACGCATGGAATGTACCTGCGGTGGGCGTTCACCACATGGAAGGGCATTTGTTAGCGCCCATGCTTGAAGATGACGCGCCGGCATTTCCTTTCGTTGCTCTTTTGGTGTCTGGTGGCCACTCAATGCTGGTTAAAGTCGAAGGCATCGGTCAATACGAAGTACTTGGTGAGTCTATTGATGATGCCGCAGGCGAGGCGTTTGATAAAACGGCTAAGTTACTAGGGCTTGATTACCCTGGAGGGCCTTTGTTGGCGAAGTTAGCTGAAAAAGGCGAAGCAGGTCACTACAAGTTTCCACGTCCAATGACAGACAGACCGGGCCTTGATTTCAGCTTTAGTGGTTTAAAAACGTTTGCAGCGAACACCATTCGCGATGCTGACTTAACAGACAATACTGACTTGACCGCACAGCAGGTAGAGCAAACGAAAGCAAATATTGCCTATGCATTTCAAGAGGCGGTTGTCGATACGCTTATCATTAAATGTAAACGTGCGTTAAAGCAAACAGGTATGAAACGTTTAGTTATAGCGGGGGGCGTGAGTGCTAACACAATGCTACGCGCAGAGATGAAAGCCCTTATGCAAGACCTTAAGGGAGAGGTGTTTTATCCAAGCTTGGCGTATTGTACCGATAATGGTGCGATGATTGCCTATGCCGGTATGCAGCGTTTGAAAGCAGGAGAGACCTTAGCTTTGTCTTCTCAAGCTAAGCCGCGCTGGCCGCTGGATACCTTGACGGCTATTTAATATACGTCGATTGTTCGTCGCAAAACGTGCTCGTTGATGGTTTTCATTGAGCTGTTTACGACGAACGTTTGGCGTAGCCAATAACGTTTCGCGATGGAAATACACAAAAAGGCAATGAAAACATGCTTCACTGCCTTTACTGTTAATCAGATGAGCAAATAAGCAAGGGAAAGGCAGTATGAGGTTAGAAAACTGGACAACACGGTTCTCAGGCATGGTGAAATACTCGCTTGGTTTTTTTGTAACGTCACTCACTCTAGCAACGCTAATATCGTTCAATGTATTCGCTACGGGTCAGGTACTGCCAACTGGAACGCCAATGGCGCACGACTCAAAGGGGGACGCTGAAACAAATAAGCAATACGTAGTGATGATATCTTTAGACGGCTTTCGTCACGACTACATAGAGCTGCACAAAGCTAAGCATTTAAACGCCATTGCGAAGCAAGGGGTAAGGGCTGTGTCGATGACCCCTGTATACCCTTCCAACACCTTTCCCAACCACATATCTTTAGTTACCGGATTACTTCCCAAAAATCATGGCATTGTAAACAACCGGTTTTACGACAAATCGCGGCCGAACAAGGATAGCTTCGCACGATATGAACTTGGCGATGGTGGCGCAGACAGCACATGGATAAAAGCAACACCACTTTGGAATCTTGTTGAATATCACGGTATGAAGGCGGCTACTTTTTTCTGGCCAGAGTCTGACGCGCGTATATCTGGCGCATTACCCACTTACCACTATCATTATTCCAAATATTCCGATTACCAAGAGCGGGTTGATCAGATAGTCAACTGGCTCAAATTGCCTGAAATATCTCGTCCTCGCTTTATAGCTGGTTATTTTTCATTGACTGATTCAGTAGGTCACGACGAGGGGCCTTTCGCAGACAAAACTTACGATGCGGTTCAAAAAGTTGATGCGCTGATTGGCCAACTTTACCAGCGCATAAATCAACTAGATCTAAAGGTAAACTTAGTTGTTGTTTCCGACCACGGTATGACTCCGATAGACGAGGAGCAACTTCTGGACATAGCGTCACTGTCAATTCCAGAAAGCTTTATTATCGAAAATGCAGGGGCCCAGGTGCATTTGTATGCTAAAAATGACCTGTCTAACGAAGCAATCAGCAATGAAATGTCCCGCTTAGAGAAAATAGCCGAAAATCGCTTCATTGTGTTGAATAAAAAGCAGCGTGCGGCGCGTCACATGGAGGCAGGCAACAGAACGGGCGATATTATTATTGAAATTGCGCCACCCGCGCGTTTCAAGAATCCCAACAGTATGCATGTCAGTAAAGGAGGACACGGTTACCTCAATACGCTGCCTGACATGGGAGCGACGTTTGTCGCTGTAGGACCCGCGTTTGCATCAGGTACAACCCTTCCTCCATTTAGTAATCTGGAGGTATATCCAGCGCTGGCAAAAATTCTTGGTGTTGCACCGATTACACCTATAGATGGAGAGCTTGATGTGTTAAGAAAGGGGCTTATTCTTTAACTTTTCCTTTATCCCACACCTTACTTTCATTACCCGCTAGCAGGCGGGTAATGTTGTCTTTATGTCGCACTATAATAAGCAAAGAAAGCATTGCAACGGGAACGGTGTACAACGGCTTTATTAAAAACGTAAACAGAGGCGCTAGCGATACGGCGATAAGCGCGCCGAGTGAAGAGTAGCCGGTAAGAAAAACTATAATCACCCAACTTAGAATGAGCAGGCCCGCTAAATCAAGCCCAATAGGCAGCATAGCGCCAAATGCGGTAGCTACCGCTTTTCCACCTTGAAAACCAAAGTAGAGCGGGAAAATATGGCCTAGGCATGCGAATATGGCTATTAAACCCAGAGTGATAGGCTCTATACCTAAAAAATAGCTGCCATATACGGGAATAGTGCCTTTTAAAATGTCCATAACAAGAACAAGTAATGCGGGAACACGCCCACCTAGTCGGTAAACATTAGTTGCGCCTGGGTTTTTAGAACCGGCGGTTCTGGGGTCAGGTAATCCAAACAGTCGACTTATTACGACGGCACTTGAAAGTGAGCCAAAGAGGTAGGCGACAGCAATCATTAAAAGGGTTAGCGAAATCATTTATGCATTCTAGTTTTTAAAAGTATTTTTTAAGCATGTGCTATCTAAGTAAAGGGGCCTTTTTATTAGACAGATATGGGCTTTCTTACAAAGTGCGCCATGATGCACATTGCACCAAGCCGCCTAATTAAAATTATAAAACCTTGGTTGCTCCCAGTTGTCATACAGCGGTATAGTTACGACACATAAGCGTAAAGCTACTCCATCCAAACGTGATATACCACCGTTTAGCCTCAATATATGGGTGAAAGCGCAGTAGTAAGACCAGTAATCACGCCGATAACACGGCGATAGATTGGTTTGATAACAGTACAAGATGAAAAATTCCATGGGTAAAATATATATTACAGGTCTTGAGGTTGACACCCTGATTGGTGTTTATGATTGGGAACGCGAGCGCACAACCCAATTACTTCTTGACGTGACACTTGATGTTGACTTGCAAGCGGCTATGCAAAGCGATGACGTGGCCGACACCGTCGACTATGCAAAAGTCGCCGAATGTATCGTACAAGTGGGTAAAGAAAGCACGTTTGAACTACTTGAAGCTTTTGGTAGCAAAGTAATGAATTCCGTTCTTGAAAGCTTTCCAGCTAACGGAATTACACTTAAAATCGTAAAGCCAAATATCCTTCCCAACGCGCGAACGGTTGCTGTTGAAATGAGCAAAGAGCGGGTTTAATGTCTTCACACACCATATTGATTAGTATCGGTTCCAATATAGAGCGGGAACATTATACGCGGCGGTCTTTAGCGGCGTTAAAACACGTGTTCAGTGATGTCACCGTGTCTTCCGTTTACGAAAGTGAAGCGGTTGGGTTTAACGGTAACCCTTTTTACAACGCAGCAGCGCGGGCAACAACATCGAAAAGCATTGAAGAGGTGTGCGCCACGCTTAAATCTATCGAGAGAGAGAATGGCAGAGTGCACACAGACAAAAAGTTTTGTGCCAGAACCCTTGATCTTGATTTGCTTACCTATGATAGTGAGATAACCACAACCCCTGTGGTTTTGCCTCGCGAAGAAATTTGCTACAACGCGTTTGTGCTTTGGCCGTTAGCTGAACTTGTTCCCAACGACATTCACCCTGAAACGCAAGAAACCTATGCCCAAATGTGGCAAAACTTTGATAAACAAAAACAGCAACTATGGCCAATTGACTTTACTTGGAGTTAAGCAAAGGAATGACACTTTTCGAAATTATAATTTTAGCAATTATTCAGGGCGTGACTGAGTTTCTTCCTATTAGTAGCTCTGGGCATTTACTTTTACCCGCGGAACTCTTCGGATGGGTAAGCCAAGGCTTGGCCTTCGATGTTGCTGTGCACGTAGGAAGTCTACTTGCTGTCATGATTTATTTTCGCCAAGAGATAGGGCAAATGACGGTGGCTTGGGTAACGCAGGGTTTTAGCAAGCAGCAATCTACAGACAGCAAGTTAGCATGGTACGTCATTGTTGCGACCATTCCCGCTGTGATCATTGGCTTCTTAATGAAAGGCTGGATTGAAGATAATGCACGTACGGCTTTGGTGATAGCTGGCACTACCATTTTCTTTGGCTTATTACTTTGGTATGCGGATGCCACTGCTAAACGAGAAAAAGAGCTTGAAGGTTTAACATTAAAACAAGCTGTCTATATTGGTTTAGCACAAGTCTTGGCGTTAATTCCGGGGACATCTCGTTCAGGTATTACCATGACCGCAGGCTTGATGTTAGGGTTAAAGCGAGAAGCCTGCGCTCGTTTTTCTTTCTTATTATCAATTCCGGTTATTTTAGGTGCGGGACTTTTAGCTACCCTCGACTTACTTAATGCAAACGAGGCGGTTGACTGGTATGCGCTGCTATACGGCGCAGCGTTTTCTTTTGTAAGCGCCTATCTGTGTATTTATTTGTTTCTAAGCTGGATATCCCGCATTGGTATGCTGCCTTTCGTTATTTATCGTTTGGCATTAGGCGCTGTATTGCTATGGTTTGTGTTCGCGTAGCAACGAGCCATTAGCAAAGCGGCGAGTTCGAGGTTTTATGAGTATTAATTCGATGTGCATCGAACGTCACTGTTTAGACAATATTGAAAAATTACAGGCGTGAATGAAACGCGCCATAATTAATATGGAATAAGGAAGTGAGATATGGCAGAAACTATTTTTGATAAGATTATCAACAAAGAAATTCCAGCTGATATTTTGTACGAAGACGAACTTGCTCTGGCGTTTAAAGATATTAACCCTCAAGCTCCGACTCATTTTCTCGTTATACCGAAAAAGCAGATTGCGACGGTGAACGATATTGCAGAGGAAGACCGCGTTGTTGTGGGCCATTTATCTTTCATTGCCGCTAAAATCGCGAAAGAGCAGGGCTTTGCCGATCAGGGTTATCGTACGGTTATGAACTGCAATGAGTATGGCGGACAAACTGTGTATCATATTCACCTACATGTGCTAGCGGGTAAACCACTTGGCTGGCCTCCATACTCAGAGAATATGAAGCGCCACGTAGAGTAATCAAGGTTCCATAGGAAATATATAGTAAAGGCCGCACTTGCGTTTAAGGGCGGCCTTTTTGTTATATCCTTTGCTTAACCTTGATTAATCAGCAAGGCCCAGTATTTTCTTACCTTGGTTGAAGTGAATATCAACAGGAATACTTGCCGCTTCTAAACGTGCTAAATCAGATGCAAGGTCGGGTTTGATAACGCCCATGGTTTCAACCAGTTTCGCTACGCCATCGTAATCGCCGTCACCCTGCAATGTAAGAATAAGTTCAGATAATGCTTCAACAGCGGCACCCATCTTTTCCATATTCACGCGATATAGACCGTCTTCTGTTTTTTCAAACGCGCCTTGTTGGGCAAAGAAGTTGAAGCGGATCATGTTCGCTTTACCATGAGCAGAGCTTGCGCCGAAACGTACTGAGCGGAAGATACCCGCCATAAAGGTGACATAGTAATCTTCCAACGAACCTTCTGTGATTTCGCCTTTTTCAAGGAGGCTTTGCACCATATACAAACCCAGAATGTCTGCTTTGCCTTCTTCAAGGGCTGAAGCATGCTCTTTTAATGCGCCGCGCACGGTACTCGCACCATCCAATGTATTTTTAATACCAAGACCATGTGCTACCTCGTGGAACATGGTATTTGCAAAAAAGGCGTCGAAGGTAATATGTTTTCGCTGCTCGGGTACGATTAACGTGTCTGCAATAGGTACAAGAATAGTGTCGAATTTTGCGCGCATAGCGTTTTTAAGCTGAAGGCGACGGGTGCCTTTTTCTAGCTGAACACGTTCATCATTTGGCAAATTGATTGCGATGGTTTTGCTGCCCGCATTAGAATGCCCTGCATAATAAATAACGTCATAAGCATTAAGGTCGGCATCAGAACCCGGCATTTCAGCTTTATACGCCTCAGCAACCGGAAGCCCTTGCTGTAACTCAGGTAAGAAGGCTGCATATTTAGCGAGCTTGTCACTCCAAGCGAGGTCTTTAATTAGCACGTATGCTTCAAAGGCTGCGCGATAACCAAACAACTGATCTTCATAGCTTTCGATAGGGCCGATAACCAATTCAACCGGATTGGTTTTCATATCCATCCATGCCATATCAGAGGCGAGGTAGTCGTTTGATAGTAAGGCCTCTGAACGCAGTTGTAAGTATTGCTTAAAGCTCTCGTCTTCAGCGAGTGTGGACGCTTTTTTGAGAAGATCAGAAGCCTTCATCAATTCGCTTTTAAATGCTTCAGAGTAAGGCACTGAATAAAGGTTGCCTGCTTCGTCACGTTTAATCATGGAGTAAAGACCCTGTTTGTCTTTAAAGTTTGCCGTAGCAAACTCGGCTTTATCCATGTCGTGAGGGTAAAATTCGGCGCCAAGTGCTTTATCTTCATAGCCGCTAATAAAAGGCGTATCGCCGTTTAACCGGTCCCATGGGCCATAGTTTATGGCGGCAAAATGACGAACTTTTTCGTCGCTTATTGAAGAGAGAAAGGCATCTTTATCTTCGAAGAAAGCTTGCTTCCAAAATAAATCATCCATGATTTTCGATGCATCGATTAACAGAGAGAGCATTTCACGTTGATTATCGCTTAGGTGAGATAAATCACTCGTCAAATCTACACCGTGATAAATAGACAGGCGTGACTCATCAACTAACAATATTTGCTGTTTATCAGTATCAGGTGAGCTAGCTTGCGTTGTGTCGGCGCTCTTGCTGCAAGCTGAAAGTATGAATAGTCCAGCTACTGCGGCTGCAATAGGGGAGTAGCGTGAAAGTACTTTTTTCATATTATAATTACCGTTTAATCTGTCGTTGGGTAGGTAGCACACTATAGCTATGCTTTTGATTTAATACAAAAGTATGAAAAAAATTGCGTGAATTTGATAGTGCTCTGCCGCTTGTTGTCTATACTTTGAATAAGCCCTAGGTATTAGCGAAAATTTCGCTGTCACGTTTTCTATTTTTAGATGGTCGAAACCGAAGAGCTACTATAGTATGGTGTTAGAAACATCAAAGAAAAACAATAAACAGTTTGTATTTTCACGTGTCACATTTGGGTTTACACGAGTAGACGCAGGGAATGCAACGTTCAACAATTAATCTGTAACGCCGTGACTTGTCGCAGTCATCGATTAATCAGTAATGTAACTTATTGCCTTTTAAGGGCTATTTGGAACTTCCTAAGGGTAGAAATATGTCTACACAGAACGCGCTCTCAACCATTTTGGTTGAAAAAATTAATAATGATACGCTTGTACTTCCTACACTTCCCGCCATCGCGCTGAAAATTCGTAAAGCGGCAGATGATCCTGATATTAACCTTAATGCGATGGGTGATGTTATTGGTCAAGATCCATCACTTAGTGCAAGAATGATTAAGATCGCGAACAGCGCTTATATGGGGCGTAGTGTTAAAGTTAACTCCGTTAGTCAAGCGGTGACGCGCATTGGGCTGCGTCAGATAAAGAATATTTCCACGGCGTTAGCAATGGAACAGTTGTTTGTGTCTAAAAATGACGTGGTTGCGCGCTATTTACAAAAAGAATGGGCAAATACGGTGAATATTGTTGCTAGTTCTATGGCGGTACTGCAGCTTTATATTGCTCGAACTAAAAAGCGCGAAATGAGCATGGATACGATGACGCTAGCCGCGCTTGTGCACAACATTGGTGTACTTCCTATCTTAACAGAAGCAGAGCGTCATCCAGAGGTATTCGCAAACCCTTCATTTCTTGAGGTGGCAATTGACAAGTTAGCGGGCAGGATCGGCGCCAATATTATGGAGAAGTGGGGCTTCGGTGAAAGCTTTGTCAATGTTGCAAAAAATTGGAAAGACTTGAGCTATATTCCTGACGAGTTAAGTTATATCGACTTTGTTCGTGTGGGCGCTGCTGTATCAGGTGCTGCTAGTAGTCAAAAAGACGCGATTTTAAATCTAGCCATTCAGCGCGGTGTGGTAGAAGATATGGGTGAGCTTCACTCAGATGAGTTTGAAGAGCTAAGTAGCGCTGCCAAGCAAATCTTCCTCTAACGTAGGTTGTTTAGAAAAAGGGACTAAGCGCGTTATCCTATGTAGACGAGCATTAGTGGTCAATATGAGAAAGCCGATAGCGTTGAGTTATCGGCTTTTTTTGTCCATCTCAGTTAACGTGGGTGTTCTGGCGGCTTCTGAATATAAAGAAGTAGTAAACCTAAACCTAACCCCCAGACCGCAGAGGTCATGGAAAATAAACTGAAGCCTGACGCCGTACAAAGCATGGTAAGCATTGCAGGTGCTCTGTGATGTTCAACTTCCATAGCGCGCGCCACGGCGCTTTGGAGTGTGGCCAGCAACGCTAGTCCGGCAAGAAGGTGAATGATAATACTGGGCATACTGACAAATAACGCCACGACCACAGACGCTAACAGCCCCATAAATAAATACGCCACGCCGGCTGCTATTGCAGCTCTGTAGCGTTGCGACTTTTCGCTATCAGCTTGCTCGCCCATACACAGCGCTGCGGTAATGGCTGCCAGGTTAAAAGTAAACCCACCGAAAGGCGCCAATAGTGCTTGCACAATGGCAATGCCTGATAAAATTGGCTTGTGGTCGGGCGTGTATCCATGAGCGTGATGAATAGCAATGCCTGGTAAGTTTTGGGAAAGTGTAGTGATGAGAAAAAGAGGAAAGGCTAACCCAATAGCCGCACTTAAAGAGAAGCTAGGTGTAACCCAAATAGGAGCCGGTAGTGTAAAATTCGATGCCATTTCTGGTGAAAACATCGATGCGTCGCCCGGTAAAGATATAACGCCGTGTGAACTGCCCATAAATACACTAATACCCACCGACATAACCAGTAATATCAGCATTAGATAGCGGGGAAATAAACGGCTCCCAACGAGATAGGCCGCAATAAATAACGCGACTAAATACGGCGCTTCATTTACATCACTGAATATCGCTAAACATATAGGTAAGAGAATACCCGCCAAAAGTGCAGATGAAATTGCAGGAGGAATTCGACTTATCTGTTTCAGCAGACTACGGCTTTGCGCGGTCACAAGAGAAAGTAAAGCGCATATGACAAATGCCCCAATGGCTTCACTTAATCGGTAGTCACCAATACTCGTTAATAGAAAAGCCGCACCAGGTGTAGACCATGCGGTAACAATGGGCAGTTTGGAGAGCCATGAAAACAGAATGCAGGTAATGCCCATACCTAGACCAAGTGCGAGTAACCAGCTTACTACCATATCGTCACTGGCGCCGGCTTTGCGCGCTACATCGATAATGATAACAACAGAGCTGCTATAACCTACCGTAACGGCGGTAAGCCCCGCGCTGATATGGCTTAACTTCCATTTACTCATAAAAATACCCGTGCTAGAACGTCGACCCTAAATGGATTGAGCGATAAAAACAGACTCACTATGTTTATCGAATTTTTATCGTTAAAGTATGCTATCTTATCGAACTGTGCGCTATAGCGCACATAGCGAAACATAGCACTTGTGCGTTATAGCGCACAAGTGCTTTGATAGCATCTGCGAAAAAATAAAAGGCTCTGATCAGATGACAAAAGCGAATACGCCGCCTTCTGCTATTTCGAAAAGTATTTCCCAACACCTGCAATCGGTTCGCAAAGCGCGGGGGCTTTCCCTTGATAAAACAGCGCAGTTGACGGGGGTATCTAAAGCTATGCTAGGGCAAATAGAGAGAGGTGAGTCGAGTCCTACCATTGCAACGCTGTGGAAGATAGCCACAGGCCTTGAATGTTCGTTTTCTTCTTTCTTATCTGATGACGACGTTGAACTTTCCTCTCAACATGCCGAGCATAAGTTCGCTAATGATATAAACGTAACCATAAAAACCTTATTTCCATTTAGCGCTGCGACACAGTTTGAGATGTTCGAGCTTTGTTTAAAGAACTTTCATGAACAGCATTCTTCGGCTCACCAAATAGGCGTCACCGAACATATTCACGTTTTACAAGGAAAGTTAGGTGTGTTGCAAGGTGGTCAGTGGCAGGAATATAAGGCACAAGAGCAATGTATATTGCGAGCAGATCAGCCTCACGGTTATCGAGACGAGGAAGGGGAAACCCGTTTTATTGTGGTAATTCACTATCCACATTGAAACGACGTTATAGTATTCGCCAATGCACCACACATTAATAAAAACGTGGTGTAGATAATACCGCCGAATGGCCTGATTATCCTTGTAATAATAATCAGGCGCTATTATAGCGATGGGGTATCGTTGACGTTACCCCACGACTATCCGAACAGTTTTACAAACTGTCGTCGTTAAGATTAAGTGCGCCACGAAGAAAGTTGAGCAGCGTACAAATTTCCGCTGACATTAGCGCGAACTCTGCGTCAAGGCGGGCCTCAACCTGATCTTTAGGTACGTCGTCAGTCTCTTCTTTAATGCGGTCTGTGAACTTAATGCGCTTAATAGCACCGTCTTCACAAATAATAGCGGTTAGCGTTTCTGCATATTCAAATGCGACTTTTTGAACCAGTTTACCTGCATCTAGATGAATACTGATTTCTTCACTGTCTAGCGGCTGATTCTTACAACGTATAACGCTGCCTGTGTCATCGGTTGATTTAAGTTCAGCTTCTTCAAGTAGGCCTACGCCTTCTGGCGTTGACTCAGTAACCCAGTGGGTAAGTTCGCTTTGAAGGCTTCTACGCGTGAACGGCACAACCGGTAGTGAACCTATAGCCTTTCTTACCATTGCCAAAAAGGCTTCGGCTTTCCCATCAGAAGACGCATCAACCACTACTAAATTGTCGGCAAGTGATATAAAGCCGTGAGTGTAGGTATTTTTCGTAAAGGCCTGGGGCAGCAAGCGGGTCTGAATTTCTTGCTTGAGGTCGGCTTTGGCTTTTTTGCCAACCGGCGAGCCGGTTTCCATTTCGATCTTAGCTGTCATTTCATCAAGTTCAGCATTTACTACAGCCGAAGGAAGAATTTTTTCTTGTTTCTTTAATGTTATCCAAAAACGCTGTTGAACAACATGAAACATAGTGCCTTGCTTTCCAGCTTGAGAGAACGGGGAAGCAAACCCCATGGTTGCCAAATCTTGGCTGCCGCACGGTCTGAAAGCATGCTCGTTAAGGGCGCGCTCTAAATCGCCCTCGTCTAGCGATAGCGGCTGAGTAATTTGATAGGCTTTTACGTTTTTAAACCACATAGTGTAAGCATTCTCTTGATAGAAATAGGGCGCAAGCGTACCAATGTAGACGGAGCTGTGCAATTGAATAAAAGACGCTTACAAGAATAAAAGCGCGTATGCTACGCGCTTATGTTGAGACAAAACTTTTCAGGGGGGGATATTAGTTTTTAGGAAAACGAATGAAGTACTCTAAGCCTTTATCGATAGAGCTTTGTGCTTCTATCTGCCCATTCAGTGACTGTGTTACCAAGTTATACATGATGTGCGTGCCCAAACCACTGCCACCTTTGCCTCGTTTGGTGGTATAGAAAGCGTCAAAGAGTTTGCTCAACTCTTCTTCACTGAGTCCTTTACCGTCGTCGCTGTAATAAAGACTTACCGTATTATTTTCTTCTTTTACCTCTAGGGTAATGGAGCCCTTAGCCCGCCCTTCAAAGCCATGGGTAATCGAGTTCATAACCATATTCGTAACGATTTGGGCAATAGCGCCCGGCGCGCACGTAACCACCAGGTTTTGTGGGCAAGAGACATTGATTTGGTATTCGGTATGTTTAAAGCTTGGTTTCAGCGATTGAATGATTTCGTTGATATAGTCATTTAAATTAATTTCTCGTTCAGTCTCGCTTGTCTGGTCTACCGCAACCTGCTTAAAGCTAGCAATGAGGTCAGAGGCACGCTCGAGATTATTCAGCAATAATAGCGCTGTTTGTTCTGCCTCATCGATAAAACTCGCCATATTTTTACTGGTGAGGCTTTTGTCTTCAAAGTCCGTTTTTAAATTATTAAGTCTCTCTTGAAGAAAACTAGCGGCGGTGACACCGACCCCAAGCGGCGTATTTACATCATGTGCAATACCAGCTACCAAACCACCAAGTGATGCCATGCGCTCAGACTCTAGCAGCTGCTCTTGTGCATGTTTTAGCGTATCCATTGAGCCAGCTAACTCCTTATTGCGTTGTCTTAGCTCTGCTTCAATGTATTGGCGGTTTTCGTTTTCTTGCCGAAGCTCTCGCTGATGAGCTATCAGCTCGTCCTTTTGTTGTTCGAGATCGAGCATTATTTGCGATAAAGACGCGGTCTTTTTCGCGACTTCTTGTTCCAAAATGAGGTTTTGGTCATCCAACTTTTTGTTCGCAAGGGTTAACTCATTTTGCGCTTCGTTTAATTTATTATTCGAAGCGATAAGGTCGTCAATGACGCCATTGTAAGACTCTTTAAGCTGAAGTAACTCATTGTCATCTTCTAGTTTTATATTGAGTTTGCTCTCTTCAGGATGTTGGGGATCAAAGTTTTCCATCTGCTCAGTAATAGTTTGCAGAGGCTCTGAAAGCATGGTGCGAAACGCGGTCATGAATAGAAAAACTAGGAAGGTGGTCTTCACAATTGCGTTGCCGATAAGAAAAAAGACCCCAACTTCGATACGACTAAAAATTGTGTCGAAGCTTGAATACAGGGTTACGTCGCCTACAGTTGACTCTCGCCCTGAAAATTTAAATACCAGAGGAAAACTGAAGCTAAAAACACCGCCAGAGTGGTCTTCAATAATTTCGCGGTCTACAGGGGCTGGTGAGCGCTTAGCACGAAGACCGTACTCGGCAATGTAATTGCCATTTTCGCCGCGGACTTGAAGGCCTTCAACAATAGGCAAAGACATCAAACCTTCTGAGATGGCACGGACTTGGTCATGATTTAGTTCCCACAAAGCACGAGTAAGGCTAGACGAAAACGTATTTTTCAACGTCTGCAGTTCGCTTTCCACATGATTTTTTGTGCTGAGGTACTCTGTAAAAATCTGACCTACCGTAACAAGCAGCGTCAGTGAGAAATATACTGACAATACTCTGGTTAAGAGCTTCCTTGATAACCCTGTCTTGACCGCGGCCATTTATAAACATACCCCTGTTACATCAGATCTATGATTTACGACACCTTTGCGACTTAAATACTTGTTTGCTGATAAGGTGTTGGTAATTTTGACAATTCAAGAATATGCGTAAACGTGTCAATAAACAAGATTGAGTGATTAAACTTTGGACGGAACCTATTTATAAGTGTCTTAAGCTTGACACATTAATGTAATCGTTTTAATAAAACTGTCACAGACCACATTAATAATAGCGGCGATTAAAATGAGCAGGAATATAACGATGTCTCGTACAGTGTTGGTGGTTGAGGACGAAGCGCCCATTCGTGAAATGTTAAAGTTTGTATTAGAACAATCAGGATTTAACATTATTGAAGCAGAAGACTTCGATGTCGCGCAAGAAAAAATTTGTGAGCCGTATCCAGACTTAATATTGTTAGACTGGATGCTACCCGGTGGTAGCGGTGTGCAGTTGGCAAAAAGCTTGAAGCAGCACGAGTTCACACGTGATATTCCTGTCATTATGCTTACAGCGCGCGGAGAAGAAGAAGATAAAATTCGCGGTCTAGATGCTGGCGCTGATGACTATGTGACAAAGCCTTTCTCGCCAAAAGAGTTAGTTGCGCGGATCAAGGCAGTAATGCGCCGGGTTACACCAACCTCTAGCGAAGAGCCGATAGAATTTAATGGTCTTAAGCTAGAGCCGGTATCTCATCGCGTTATGGCGAATGACGACCCGCTAGATATGGGCCCAACAGAATTTAAGCTTCTTCACTTTTTCATGACGCACCCAGAACGTGTATACAGTCGAGAGTTATTGCTTGATAATGTCTGGGGAACCAACGTATATGTTGAAGACAGAACAGTCGATGTGCATATTCGACGTCTGCGTAAGGCCATATCTCGTCACGGTCACGATGCAATGATTCAAACAGTGCGCGGCGCAGGCTATCGTTTTTCTACTAAGCTATAAAGCAAATAAAATGAAGGGAGAAACACATAGTTGCTCCCTTTAGTTTTTTCGCCCTAACTGATGTGCGCTTCTTTTTACTCTTAACAACGCGAGCTATCTCATGTATTACCCGTTCTCTTGGCTGAGAAGTACACTGCGCTTAATATTATTCCTTGTGATATTTGCGCTGGTCGGGTGGTATTTAGATGACATGCTACTTGCTGTTGCTATTGGCGCAACGCTTCTGCTGCTGTTTAATTATTGGCATCTTTATAAGCTGAATCGCTGGCTATGGCACAGCCGTAAGATGTCTCCTCCCACGGTACGTGGCGTGTGGGAGCATATTTATGAAGGTATTTATTACCTTCAGCGCCGCAATCGAAACAAACGCAAAGAACTAGGCGAATTAGTTAAGCGCTTTCGGGAAGGTTCTGAAGCCTTACCTGATGCGGCGGTTGTAGTAGACGCAAAGGCGTGCATTATGTGGTGTAACCGCCTGGCACGCTTAGATTTAGGGCTGAAATGGCCTCAAGACTCAGGTCGCCGCATAGATAATTTGATCCGTCACCCTGAGTTTATTCAGTATTTCCATGCGGGCAACTACAAGTATCCCATTGAAGTGCCATCGCCCACCAATCCAAACAAAACCTTCGAATATCGCATCATGCCTTATGGTGACGAGCATCTTTTACTTATTGCCCGTGATATTACCCGTGTTTCACAGCTCGAGGAAATGCGAAAAGATTTTGTGGCGAATGTATCTCATGAGCTTCGCACGCCGCTAACGGTTATTAACGGATATCTTGAAATTCTTCCTATTGATGAAGACTCTGATCCATTCATGCAAAAGGCGATGAAAGAAATGACATCGCAAACGCAACGTATGCAAAGTTTGATTGAAGACTTATTGGTATTGTCGCGCATTGAAGCAAGCTCAGAGCGAATCTATGAGAATGTGGTTAATGTCCCTG
The DNA here is from genome assembly GCF_009811475.1 of Alteromonas sp. KUL150. NCBI lineage: Bacteria > Pseudomonadati > Pseudomonadota > Gammaproteobacteria > Alteromonadales > Alteromonadaceae > Alteromonas > Alteromonas sp. KUL150. Next base: position 27,134 of record NZ_BLIJ01000052.1, on the reverse strand, counting down.
TCATGCTCGCGCAAGTTGAACGAGAAGCGCAATCACTGAACAAAGAGAAAAATCATACAATTACATTTCACGTGGATGAAGATCTTTACGTATTTGGTGTAGAAACTGAGCTTCGAAGTGCGTGTTCGAATCTTGTGTTCAACGCCGTACACTACACCCCCGCTGGCGGTGAAATTAACGTATATTGGCAGCGTGAGGTCAATGGTGCACAGTTTTCAGTGGTAGATAACGGCGATGGTATCGAACAAAATCATCTCAATCGCTTAACCGAGCGCTTTTACCGCGTGGATAAAGCGCGATCAAGAAAAACCGGGGGGTCTGGTTTGGGCCTATCCATTGTAAAACACGTGCTGAGCCATCATAATTCGCGCTTGGAAATTTCAAGTACGTTGGGAGAGGGAAGCACCTTCTCGTTTGTTCTGGACAACGAACTCATTACAGAAAAGCTTTAAATTGGGGAGGTTACGTGTTTGAAAGGCGAGGAAAGATGATAAAGCGGTTCTGTTTTATTTCAAACGTACTTTTACTCGTTGTACTATTTTTGTCTGCCAACGCGTTTGCAAGTTCTTCAAAAGATACGCCTACTCAAACAGCTTCTCATGCTTACGACGTTCCAACTTACGAGCGAGCGCCTGGCGTAGCGGGAAAAATATCGTCTGTCGGCTCCGATACGCTCGCTAATTTAATGACATTTTGGTCACAGGAATTCAAAACGTTCTATCCCCAAGTGGGGTTTCAGATCCAAGCATCAGGTTCATCGACAGCACCACCTGCTCTTATTGAGGGCACGGCAACAATAGGCCCAATGAGCCGAGAGTTAAAGCCCAGTGAAATCCGAGACTTCACGCGAATACACGGCTACCCCCCCACTGTCTTAAAAGTTGCGATGGATGCCATCGCTATCTTTGTAGACAGACGAAACCCACTTCCAGGTATGACGTTAGAGCAAGTAGATGCCGTGTTTTCGGAAACACAGTTTTGCGGGAGCGACAATGAAATAACAAATTGGTCGCAGCTTGGTGTTGATAATATCGCTTATCGTTCTCCCATCCGTCTTTATGGAAGAAACTCCGTTTCAGGTACTTACGGCTTGTTTAAAGTGATGGCATTGTGCGATGGTGACTTTAAAAATACGGTGAATGAACAGCCAGGCTCGGCCTCTGTGGTATTGTCTGTGGCCAGTGGTACAGGTGCTATTGGCTACGCCGCCTACGGCTACAAAACAGCAGGCGTTCGTGCGTTGCCGCTAGGGGATACACTTGATGATTTAATACCTTTATCTATCGACACCGTTCGTAACGAGACCTACCCCTTTGCTCGTTTTCTTTATCTCGTTATTAATAAGAAGCCAAATGAACCATTACCTACATTAGAAAGAGAATTTCTTCGCTACATTTTGTCAAAGGAAGGGCAGCAGCAGGTATTAAGAGACGGATACTTCCCTATAAGGGAAGATGTCCTTGTGCGTCAACGGCGTTTACTTACAGAGTAAGCAATTTGTCATAATTGCGTCATAAATTGCTTTTCTGCGTTCCCTAACTTTATTCTAGGTGATTGATTCTAGAGCTCGTTCACTCTAGGGCGCGCTTTTGATGAAATTAGTCGCCGCAATTACACTAGTCATAAGTATAAGAAAAATAAAAAAATAATTTTTGAAGCTCGATTTTTTTTAGCCTCGCCCTCTTTCAGTTAGCAAAAATTTGAACTTTTTATATGAAACTTTTGTTACAGCGCCTTAATGTAACAAATGTGTCATTTACCTCAGTTAAAGTTTCCGCGTTTTCTAAATCCATAATTATACCGTACCTGGAGAAACACATGGAACTTAAGCAACTTTTCAAAGCTTCAGCGATTGCTACTGCGCTTGTGCTAGCTGGCTGTGGCGGCGACATCAATATCAGCGAAGGCGATATTGATAACAGCGTTACTAATACTACTAATAACAATGGCAGTGACACTGACGGCGGCAACACTGGCGGTGATACAGGTTCAACTGACACTGCTCCAGGTGAAGTAAGCTCTTTTCTAAGTGGCGAAGTTTCTGAAGCATTCGGCCAAACGGTTGAAGTACGTGTTCTTTCTGGTCGTTTGACTGCAGACGATGCAGATGCACAAGGCGTTGTTACACTAACAAACGACAAAGTATGGGCGCTTGAAGGTCCAGTTTTCGTTGGTAATGACAAAGCTGACAGCGTAACGCTTGCTATTGAAGAAGGCACTGTAATCTTTGGTCGTACTGGTGCTGATTACCTTGTAGTTAGCCGTGACTCAAAAATTGAAGCAGAAGGTACAGCATCTTCTCCAATCATCATGACTTCATTCAACGATGTTGTTGGCGACGAAGTTGGTGCTGGTCAATGGGGTGGTGTTGTTATCCTTGGTAACGGTACATCAACTAAGTGCCCACAAGATGGTTCTGACTGCGCGCTTCAGGTTGAAGGTGCAGAAGAAGGTGCAGTATTTGGTGGTACAGACGATACAGACAGCTCTGGTATCCTTAAATACGTAGTAGTTAAGTACGCTGGTTTTGAAATTGCGCCAGACAACGAACTTAACGGTATCACTTTCGGTGGTGTTGGTTCAGGTACAGAAGTTGACTATGTACAAGTACACAGCAACGCAGATGACGGTGTAGAATTCTTCGGCGGTGCGGTAAACGCGAAACACCTAGTTTTAACGGCTAACCAAGATGACTCAGTAGACTGGGACAACGGTTATAAAGGTAAGCTTCAGTACGTTTATGTTCAGCATGCCGCTGACAACTCTGACGCGAACCGCGGTATTGAAGGTGACGGCGACGGTGGTGACGGTCTAGAATTCTCTAAGCCAATGATCGCTAACATGACAGTGATCGGTAACACTTTCGATACAGCTGACGCTGACTCTGAAGGTCTACTACTTCGCGACCAAACTGGCGCAAACCTAATGAACTTCCTTATCACTGGTCCAGAAGCAATGGGCGAGTGTTTAGAAATGGACACTGACGAAACGGTTCAAGCTAACCTTTCTGACGGTGACCTAACCATGACTTACTCAGCGATTGCTTGTTCTGAGCCGTTCAATACGCCAGAGGGTGCAGTTGACCTAGAAGCATGGTTCACAGGCCAAGAAGGTAACCAGCTAATCGCGTTTGAAGACCGTGCAAATCTTGGTCTTAACCCGGACGGTACACTTACAGCAGAAAGCGCACTTCTTACTGCTGGTGGCGACGCATCTACATTGCTTGATACTTTCTTTGAAGCAAACACATTCGTTGGTGCTGTTGGTGAAGACGACTGGCGTCAAGGTTGGGCATTCGGTTTCGGTGGCGGTAACATCGAACTAGCACAATCTGCTTCTGGTTGCCCGTCAGGTACAACGTCAATTACGCCAGTAGACGGTTCAACCACTACGTGCGAAGTGTCTGGCACTATCACGTCTGACCTTACCCTTACAGAAGGTAACTTCTACGCGCTTTCAGGTGCAGTATTCGTAGGTGGCGACAAAGAAAACAGCGCAACCCTTACTGTCGAGCCTGGCGTAACTGTTTATGGCGCATCTGGTAACGACTACCTAGTAATTAGCCGTGACTCAGAGATTAATGCAAACGGTACTGCTGAAAACCCAATCACGTTTACTTCACGTGACCACGTTGTTGGCGGCCTTGAGGCGGGTGAAGCTGGCCAATGGGGCGGCATGATCGTTCTAGGTAACGGTGAATCTACTAAGTGTCCTCAGGACGGTACTGATTGTTCACTTCAAGTTGAAGGTGCACAAGAAGGTGCAGTGTTCGGTGGTACAGATAACACTGATAGTTCTGGTACGCTTCGCTACGTTCGCGTAATGCACGGTGGTTTCGAAATCGCCCCAGATAACGAACTAAACGGTATCACGTTTGGCGGTGTAGGTTCTGGTACTACTGTTGAGTATGTACAAGTACACAAAAACGCGGATGATGGTGTTGAGTTCTTTGGTGGTGCAGTAAACGTTAAGTACCTTACGCTAACAGGCATTCAAGATGACTCTGTAGACTGGGATAACGGCTACGTAGGTAAGCTTCAGTTCGTACTAGTTAAGCACGCTGAAGACAACTCTGATGCTAACCGCGCAATTGAAGGTGACGGTGACGGCGGTGACGGTCTAGCGTTCTCTAACCCAATGATTGCTAACATGACTATCATTGGTAACGAGTTCGACACTGCTGACGCTGACTCAGAAGGTGTTCTACTTCGTGACCAAACTAACGCGCAGTTATACAACTTCGTAGTCACTGGCCCAGCGGGTATGGGTGAGTGTTTCGAAGCTGACCTTAGCGATGGCGACACTACGCTACTTGCTAACATGGACGGCACTAACACGCCTCAGCTTACTTTTGAAACATCTGTACTAGCGTGTGCGGAAAATATCAAAGACTCTGGCGACTTTAGCCAAGAAGAGTGGTTCACTGCGCAAACAGGTAACAGCCTACTTGATAATACTGCGACAGTACTTAACGGTATCTACACAGTAGACGCAACTGCTGCGACTGACGTATCGACGCTAGACAGTTTCTTCTCTTCTGTAGACTTTATCGGTGCGGTTAAAGACGCTGATAACGACTGGACTGCAGGATGGACTGTAGGCCTTGAATAAGGCCCAGTTCGCATAGCTAAAAACAAGCAAGTGCGTTGCAAAAAGTGGCGCACTTGCTTTTAAGTTTGTAAGACACGAATAATTTTCGTGAAAGTATTCCTTTCTAAAGAGGTTCATCATGAACAGACCTGCTAACAGGTTTCTTCTAAAGCCCATTAGCTTAGCCGTTGCAGCAAGTATCTTGTTTCCAGCGACTATAGCCAACGCTCAATCAAATGAAGAAGAAGTGATTGAGGAAGTTGTCGCAACTGGTACACGCCTAAAGGGTACCGCGACAGCAGTAATGGAAGAACGTAAAAATCAAGCCTTCGTTGCTGATATTATGGGTGCTGAGCAGATTGCTCGTACTGGTGACAGTGATGCTGCGGGTGCACTTCGCCGGGTAACTGGTCTAACACTGGTAGATGGTCGTTTTATCTACGTTCGTGGTCTTGGTGAGCGTTACTCATCAACACAACTAAATGGCGCGATCGTGCCAAGCCCGGATCCAACGCGTAACGTAATCCCCCTCGACTTATTCCCGTCGAGCATTATCGAAAGCCTTGCGGTTCAGAAATCGTATTCACCATCTATGCCCGCTGCTTTCGGCGGTGGTAACGTAAATATTCGTTTAAAATCTATTCCTACACAGCGTGTTTTCAACATATCAGCTGCGGTTGGTATTGATACAGAAAACTCGGGTGACGTGTTAGATTATGCTGGTGGCGGTCGCGACTGGACAGGTGAAGACGACGGTACTCGTGGTGTTTCTGCTGCTATTCAAGAACGTTGGGATTCAAAGAATTTCCTGGACGACCTAGAGCCAGAAGAAGCATTAGAACTGTTCAAGGGTGTTAACAGAGAATACGGTCTAGAAAGAGAGTCTGCCGATCCTGATATGCGTTTTAACGTAACTTACGGAGACAGTTACGATTACGACGACGACTGGCGTTTTGGCTTTTTGGTAACTTCACGTTACTCAGCCCAAACCCGCTCTTCTGAAGAATACGAGCTACAAGATCCTGACTTAGTAGGCGATGACATTATCAATGTACGCTTCTTTGACGATATTCAAGGTACTGAGCAAACGGTGACTTGGTCTTCACTATTAACACTAGGTGTAGACTACAACCGTCAACATCGTATTGATTACAGCCTTATTGTACTAAACGATACGCGCGATGAAATTCGCGAAATGTTTGGTAACACGGAAAACTTGAACCAAGCAGAAGGCTTGCGTATTCGCGATATCGACGTTCAATACGAAGAGCGCTCGCTATATACCAATCAGATTAAAGGTCAACACACCATCCCAGAACTTAACTTCATGGGTATTGATTGGACTTACTCATTGGGTCGCTCTGTACGTCATGCGCCGGGTAACTTCAATGCGCGTTTCGTAATGGAAGACGTGAACCAAGACGGCATCTTTGATGATGAAAACGAAATCTTCTTGTCAGATGCACAAACTGCGGCTCGATATACGTTTCAAGACCTTCATGACCGCTTGGAGAACTTTGGTTATAACGTGACTTACCCGATGACAATGGGTAAGTGGGAAACTGAGTACAAAGTGGGTGCAAGCTTTGTAACCAAAACTCGTACTGCAGAAAACCGCCGTTTCGATATCAATACGTTAGGTGTTGAAGACCGTTCAATATTAGATGGTAACGACTTTAGCGAAATCTTCAGCGACAGCGTTTTAGACAGCCTGTCTTTGTCTAGCCGACCTATCATTCGTGATACGACTATTGCTGGTGATGACTATGTAGCGGGTCAGAAAATTGATGCGTACTATCTAGAAGCTGATTTCTTCTATGACAACAAGTGGCGTTTCACTGGTGGTGCTCGTTATGAAGACTTCCGTCAGGTAGTGGCGCCGCTAGACCCGCGCACAAACCAGTTTGACTTGAGTGACGAAGCAGATCGTTCACAGCTTGCGTTCCAAGAAGACGGTTTCTATCCAGCGCTGGCAGTGACTTACTTCTTAGAAGACGATATGCAGCTGCGTGCAAGTATCGGTCAAACGGTTGTACGTCCCGATCTTCGTGAAGTGTCATCAGCAACTTACTTAGACCCGTTAACTAACTTCCCTATTGCGGGTACACCTGGTGTAAGCACTACAGATATCATTAACTATGATTTACGTTGGGAGTGGTACCGGGAAGCGGGTAACAACGTGTCTGTAGGTCTTTTCTACAAAGACATGGAGGCGCCTATCGAATCGGTTCAGTCTCCGGCTCAGGATGGTCCACCGCTAATTCGTATTGCTAACGCTGAATCTGGCGAGGTGTACGGGGTTGAAGTTGAATTCCTACAAGACTTAGCCTTCATTGGCGACGGTATTTGGGACAACTTGTTTACTACAGGTAACATCACTGTCAGTGATTCTGAAATCGTATTAGATCGTCAGAATATCGTTGAGCAAACTGGTGTTTCTGCGGCAATTACTAATGTTGAGCGCCGAATGACCGGCCACTCTCAGTATGTACTTAACATGCAGTTGGGTTATGACTCAGATAATGGTGAACACTCTGCGTCATTAGTATACAACGTATTCGGTGAGCGTATTCTAATTCCGGGTATTGATGGCTTCGACGATAACTTCGAACAACCATTCCATTCACTGGATATGGTGTATAAGTATTACCCAGACTTTAATAGCACTGTCACATTACGTGTTCAGAATATCCTAGGTGAAGATCGTGAAATTGAATTCAACGATACGCTGCTTAGGTCAGAGACAAGAGGTACGGGTATTAGATTGTCATTTAAGTATGACTTCTAAACCCTAACTTATTACAGAGGCCGCTAATCAGCGGCCTTTTTTATGTTTAATAGATGACAGTTTGGTCTATTTATGACAGTTCCGTAATAAAACTGTCACAGAAAACTCCTATCCTACGCGCAGAAATTTATAGTCGGATACAACCGATTTCTTTTAACTTTAAAGGTTTGAATGTATGAAGCTTATCAATGCTTTGCTAGTTGCAGGTGCGCTGACAGCGACACCCGTACTGGCACAAGACGATGAAGTCTTAAAACCCGTTGTCGATGAGGCAGCGAAAATAAACGAGTCAGCGGCGAAATCGCAAGAAAAGATCAACGGTATTACCGATCAAATCGACAGCAAACTTCAACAGTTCAAAACTTTGATGAAAGAAATCGAAGGCCTTGAGGTTTATAACACTCAGCTTCGTAAGCAAATCAGTAACCAAGAACAAGAAATGGCAGACCTAAACTCGGCTATTGACGAAGTGTCAGTTGTTGAGCGTCAAATCACGCCACTAATGATGCGCATGATTGACGGCCTAGAGCAGTTCGTTGCGCTAGACGTACCATTCCTTCCAGAAGAGCGCGCAAATCGCGTTGCTGACCTTCGCGCTATGATGGACCGTGCCGATGTGGCTGCGTCTGAGAAGTTCCGCCGCGTAATGGAAGCGTATCAAGTAGAGATGGACTACGGCCGTACTATGGAAGCATACAGCGGTATTCATTCAATTAACGGTCAAGAGCGTGACGTTGAATTTCTACGCCTTGGTCGCACAGCGCTAATTTATCAAACACGTGATGCAAGCATGCAAGGTGTTTGGAACAAGCAAACTCGTCAGTGGGAAGAGCTTGATAGCAGCTACCGTACACAAATTACAAAAGGTCTGCGCATGGCGAAGAAGCAACTTGCACCAGACTTGCTAATGCTGCCAGTGGCAATTACAGACTAAGAGGTTGATGAGAATGTTTAATTCAGTAAAACGTATCGCTGTTGGTCTAGCAGCCCTTAGCATCAGCGTTGGTGCTTTCGCACAAAGCGACCGTGCTATGGACTTGGACGCACTTCTTAAACAGCTAGAAGAAGGTCAGTTCGCACAGTCACAGCAAAACAAACAGCGCGAACGTGATTTCCAAGCGCAACGTGCAGAGCAAGATCGCATTCTTCGCGAAACTCGTGAAAAGCGCGACCAAATGCTTGCACAATCAGAGCAGCTTGAAACTCAGTTCGAAGAAAACGAATTTAAGCTTGCTGACTTAAACGGTGCACTAGACACACGTCTTGGTTCATTGAAAGAACTGTTCGGTGTGTTACAGCAAATTGCTGGCGACACCAAAAACAAATTCTATAACTCAGTGGTCTCTGCACAAATCCCTGGCCGTGCTGACTTTCTTGATAAGATGGCACAAGACATGGGGTCAAGTTCAAAACTAGCATCAATTGAAGAAATTGAGCGCGTTTGGTTTGAAATGCAGCGCGAAATGACTGAAGCTGGCAAAGTAACTACGTTCAAGACAGACGTTGTTGAAGCGGGCGGTGAAAAAGTGAATAAGTCTGTTGTTCGCGTAGGTCCTTTTGCACTTGTTGCTGATGGTAAATACCTAGAGTACAACGGTGTAACAGGTACAGTATCTGAACTTGTACGTCAGCCAGCAGATCGTTACATGGACTCTGCTGCTGAACTACAAGCATCAAGCGGTGAATTAGTTCAGTTCGGTATCGACCCAACGGGTGGTTCAATCTTAGGTCTTCTTGTTCAAGCGCCTAACCTTCAAGAGCGTGTAGAGCAGGGCGGTGTAGTAGGTTACATCATTCTTATCGTAGGTGCATTCGGTTTACTACTTGCTCTAGAACGTCTTGTAACGCTGTCGCTTATTCGCATGAAAGTGAACAAACAGCTTAAGAGCAAAGAAGTAAACACTAACAACCCACTTGGCCGTGTACTTAAGGTACGTGACGAGCATCCAAATGCTGATGTTGAAGCGCTTGAACTTCACCTTACAGAAGCGATTTTAGGCGAAGTGCCTAAGCTAGGCCGCAACCTAACTATCATCAAGATTATCTCAGTAGTTGCACCGCTTATGGGTCTACTAGGTACGGTAACGGGTATGATTAATACCTTCCAGGCAATTACCTTGTTTGGTACCGGTGACCCGAAACTAATGGCAGGTGGTATTTCAACTGCACTTGTAACAACAGTACTAGGGTTAGTTGTAGCGATTCCAATGACACTGCTTTATGCAATGCTTAACACGCGTTCTAAGAACATTGTGTACATCCTACAAGAACAGGCGTCTGGCGTAATTGCAGAGCGCGCTGAGCGAGGCTAATCATGATCGAGTTTCTAGAAGCAATTCGCGATTTCACAGAAACAGGTGGTCAGGTTCTCCTGGTCATCGGTCTGCTGATATTCGTTATGTGGCTTTTGATCCTCGAGCGTGCGATGTATCTGATGGTTTGGCACAAGCAAGCTAAGAAAGAAGCGGTTGCGATGTGGACAGCACGTACCGACCGCTCATCTTGGTTCGCTGAGCAAGTTCGTCAGAAAACGATTTCACAGTTAACTATGCGTCTTAACGGTAGCATTCCTATTATTCAAGCACTGGTCGCGCTTTGTCCGCTGCTAGGCTTGATGGGAACGGTAACCGGTATGATTGAAGTGTTTGATGTAATGGCGATTGCGGGCTCAGGTAATGCTCGTTCAATGGCATCAGGTGTATCAAAAGCCACTATCCCCACAATGGCGGGTATGGTTGGCGCGCTTTCAGGCGTATTCGCCGCTACTTGGTTAACCCGTACGGTGAAATCAGAACGCACGCATCTTGAGGATGCATTGATTATTCAACGTTAATGCTAGTTAAGCGTTAAGGTAAGGTATTTATTATGAAGCAGCACTTTCAAAACTTAGTCGATGAAGAAGAAGCAGCCATCGACATGACGCCCATGCTGGACGTTGTATTTATCATGTTGATCTTCTTCATTGTGACTGCGTCATTTGTGAAAGAAGCCGGTATTGATGTTAACCGTCCAGAAGCAGCAACTGCTGTGAAAAAGGACCGCGCTAATATCCTTATCGCAATTTCAGATAAAGGCGAAATTTGGATTAACAAACGTCGTATCGACGTTCGCGCAGTACAAGCGAACATTGAGCGTCTTCGCGCAGAAAACCCACAGGGTTCTGTTGTTATACAAGCTGATAAAAAGGCTACAACAGAAACCCTGATTAAGGTTATGGACGCGTCGCGAGCCGCTGGCGTTTACGATGTTTCGATTGCAGCCCAAGAGCAATAAATCATGCCACGATATTTAATCGCATTTGTACTATCCCTTGCGATCACGTTAGGCCTGTTCTTCTTGATGCAATCGCTTATCAAGATGGGTGGCAGCGCACTAACTGAGCCGCCTAAGGGAAGCGTGCTTGACTTTGTTAGGGTCAAGCAGGATGAACAGGTTGAGAAAAAAGATCGTAAGCCGAAGAAGCCACCCAAGCCAGAAGAGCCGCCCCCGCAAATGGAGCAGCCTCAGATGGACTCACCTTCTCCTGACGCCGAAGGTACGTCAATGGACTTCGGTGCTGAAGTGGGAGACGACATCTCTTTAGACGGAGGCCTAGCCCTTGAGTCAGGCGACGGTGAATACCTTCCAATTGTTAAAGTTGCGCCGGTATATCCGCGACGTGCACTTCAACGGGGCATTGAAGGCTTTGTTATTGTTGAATTTACGGTGACTAAGCAAGGTGCGGTGCGCGACCCAATTGTTGTAGAAGCAAACCCAGAAGGTATATTTGAACAAGCGGCTATCGATGCTGCCATGAAGTTTAAATATAAGCCTCGCGTGGTTAACGGTGAAGCAACAGAAGTGTCTGGTGTACAAAACCGTATTTCGTTCCAAATTGACGGGTAACAGATCATGATGAGAAAACAGACGAATACATTGCTTAGTGCACTGGCGTTTGCATTTGCATCGGCCACGGTATCTGTACCCAGCATGTTGGTTGCCAATGATGCTGTTGCGCAAGAGCAAAAAGCGAGCGAGAAGAAAACTCGCCGTGTACCCACGCTACGCGGTAAGGTTTACGAGCAGTTAGCCCGCGCACAAACGGCGGCGGATGAAGCCGGTAACGTTGAAGAAGCTATCGCTATTTTGAAAGAAGTAGAAGATAAGTCTGACTCAATGAATGCCTACGAAAAAGCCATGATGTACAACTTTTTCGGCTTCATTTATTACAACAACGAAGACTATACAAAAGCGTTGGAATCGTTTGCTAGAGTGGTAGAGCAGCAGCCTATTCCTGAAAAGTTCGAAATGACAACGCTTTTCAGCTTGGCTCAGCTTAACCTAATGCAGGGGAATTACGACGACACCATCACTTATTTAGAACGTTGGGAAAGCCTAAATACAGGCCCTGTACCGGTTAAAAACAAAGTCATCAAAGCCCAAGCGTACTATCAGAATAAGAAGTACGACGAAGCGGCAATGTGGATTTCTGAAGCGGTTGCCGATCACGAAGCTGAAGGCATGATCCCTGACGAAGGCTGGTTAATACTTCAGCGTGCTATTTTTTATGAACTCAAGCAGCCTCAAAAGGTTAAAGACGTTCTTACTAAAATGGTGAAGTTGTTTGACGAGCCTAAATATTGGATCCAGCTAGCTGGTATGTACGGTGAGCTAGGTGAAGAACGCAAGCAGCTTGCTATTATGGAAACGGCTTATCAGCGTGGTTTTGTTAATACGTCAGCTGATGTGTTTAACATGGCACAGCTTTATTACTATCACCGTGTACCGTATAAAGGTGCTAAATTGATGGAACAAGCAATGAACGACGGTGTGTTAGAGAAAAACTTGCGCAACCTTAAGTTCTTAGGCCAAAGCTGGTCACTTGCTAAAGAGCAAGACAAAGCCATTCCCGTTATGATGCAAGCCGCTGAGCTTTCTGACGATGGTGAATTAGATGCACAGTTAGCGCAAATTCTTCTTAATGAAGAGCGTTTTGACGATGCCATCTCTGCGGCAGACCGTGCGGTTGAAAAAGGTGATTTGAGAAACCCGGGTTTGGTTTACTTGATCAAAGGCATGGCACTTTACAATAAGAAGCAATATGCCCTTGCGCTTAATCAGCTAGCTGAAGCAGAAAAGCATCAGAAAAGCCGTGCTATGGCGCAGCAGTGGAAGCAGTTTGTGCAGGGCGAAAAACGTCAGGCAGACGCCATTGCAGCTGAGTTAGGTGCAAGTTAGTAGCAGCGAAGTTCGAAGCTTAAAAATTCAAAGGGTCGAGTAATCGACCCTTTTTTGTGCGTGCTAGTTTTTAATTTAATATTTGATAGGTTTACTCTAACTGCGCCTTTATTCCAAATATGCGGCTGTTTGTGCTATTAAAAGTTGTGACGACATCTCGTAATTATCTATGCGGACTGGTATTAAAGGTTTTTAGGAAGTAAATCACTCACTGACACAACCTTTCCTTCCGCTTCTAATTGGTTCCAATAGTGCTTGGTTTCGATAATTTCGTTTTTTATTGATAAAAAGCAGTCAACTAATCTAGGGTCAAAATGCTTACCTGCACCTTGAAGTAAATAGTCGAATGCCTCTCCATCATCCCATGCTTTTTTGTAAGGGCGCTTCATTGTAAGGGCATCAAAAACATCTGCAATGGCTACAATACGGGCGCTTTCTGGGATGCTCTCTCCTGCCAATCCATGCGGATAGCCAGCACCATTCCATTTTTCGTGGTGACATAGGGCAATCTCAGCAGCAAGATTAAACAGTGGAGTATCACAACGGGAGAGAATTTTATGTCCTATTTGCGCGTGAGATTGCATAACTTCCATTTCACTGTTTGTAAGCCTGCGCGGCGCTTTTAAAATTGAGTCAGGTATTCCTATTTTTCCTGTATCGTGCATGGGGGCGGCTTGCGCGAGTAAGCATGCATCATCATAAGACCAGCCCGAGGCCATGGCTAAGCATTTGCTATAAGCAGCCATGCGCCAAATATGATGCCCCGTGTCCGTATCATTGTAATGGCCTGCAGCCGCTAGCATGGTAATAGCACTTTGCTGACTTTTGCTAAGTTCCTCAGTGCGTTTAGCCACTAACTTTTCTGTAGTGCGCATTTGATGTGCGAGACTGAGATGGGTTTTTACTCGCATCAGCGCTATGCTAGGTGAGACAGGTTTCGTAATGTAATCTACTGCACCAAGCTTAAACCCTTTTTCTTCACTTTCGCCTTGGGTAAGAGCTGTCACGAAAATCACAGGAATCTGGCTAAGTACTGCATCTGATTTAAGTCGCTCACATACCTCAAACCCATCCATATCCGGCATCATGATATCGAGTAAGATAAGGTCAGGCGTATGTTGCTTGGCAATTTTAAGGGCTATAGGCCCTGAGGGGGCGACTTTAACACTGTAAAAAGGGCTGAGTATGCCCAGTAATATATCAATATTCGCCGGCTCGTCGTCAACGACAAGAATATTAAATACGTGTTCGGCGTTGTTAGGTACTTTCATGGATAACGTCATTAATAAGAGTTTCTATAACAGTTAAAGCGCTTTCAAAATCATAAACAGAAGTCAGTTGCTTTAAATGAGCGATGGTGTGTGAGTGGCTTGATTCACTATATTGTGTGGCGAGCAAAGATATATGCTCTAGCGCTTTTGCATCATAGGTTTCAAGCGCGTCTTTTGTCTGCCTTAAAGAAGCAAGTAAAGCGCCGTTGTCAACAGTAGGATCGTCATGGTTTTTTTCAATTTCATCATTTTTATCAATGGTATGAGCGATCAGTCGCAGTGTGGCATCCAATGCATAAGACAAGTCTGAAACATGTTTTGCGATAGCGGTATCAGGTCGTTGTAGCGACTCAAGTAAAACCTCAAGGCAGCGTTCTAGCGTAGTAGCCCCTATTTTACGCGCATCAACGAGTAGCGCGTTTAGCAGGTCGCTCGTATGTAAAGGCGACTGTATGATGTTAAGTAAGTCTGTCATTACGCTGCGTTGACTGTATGCGGTGTAGAACGCCAACAGCGATATGGTAAATTCGTCTGAACGTTCGGGCACATCAATGTCGATGTAACCTGCGTGAATGTGAGAGTCGATAGTGTGGACTATTTCATCGGCCGTTGCTGGCTTCACTAAGTGATAGCACATACCTGCCGTTAATGCTTTTTCTGAGGCTTCATTAGTCTCATCTGCACTTAGCGCGATTATAGGAGTCAGCCATCCCTCTCTGTTTACGAGCTTATCTGCAACATCATAGCCTGAAATTCCAGGTAAGTGGCAATCCAGCAAAATTGCGTCAAAGGTGTTCGATTCGCAAAGGGTCAGCGCGTGCTCTCCTGTGGCAGCTGTCACGACCGTCATACCTAAATCGACTAAGATTTGCTGGCTTATTTCAAGGCTTATTAGGTCGTCATCTACCACTAAGATACGCTTGTTTGACAACCGTTTGGCCCGCCATTTTTTACTTTCAAGTCTCTCTTTTGCGGCTTCGCCAAATGGCAATTGAAGTGGAGATAGTGCCGAGATTAACTCTCTATCAGAGAACGGTAATTCCACAACTCTGAATTCATTGTAACGCTTTTTTCCTAAGCGTTTTTGTACGTCCGCTCTACTGAGTGGGCTTACTAGAATATTGCAACATAGCTGAAAATCGTCGTTATTATTCAACCGGTCTAAAAAAGTTTTCCAGCTCGCCTCCTTATCACTCAAAAATGCGATGGTTTGCTGCCCGGTTGAAGCAAAGCGTGCTTCGTGCTCATCAACAATTTCGCAATTGATGCTAAGCCTCTTCAGCGTTTGAGCGAGAATTTGACATCCTCGCGCTACGCTGTCGTGCGTTTGAATACAAAGTACATCGGAGGGCAAAGATACTGGCAGGAATGGCTTTATAACGGGGCCTTCATCGACGCAGACTGGAAGCGAAAAAGCGAAACTGCTACCTTCGTGAATCTTACTTTTAAGGGTAAGCTCCCCGCCCATCAGTTCTACAAGACGTTTGCAAATAGCCAAACCCAGCCCGGTACCACCAAACTTCCTCGAGATGGAGGCATCTGCTTGTACAAACGCGTTAAAGAGCTTTGACTTCCCTGCATCGCTAATACCCATACCGGTATCGCTTACATTGAAAAAGAGTTTGTCTTCTCGCTTAATAACTTTAAGCACTACATAACCATTGTCTGTGAACTTGATTGCATTGCTTAAAAGGTTGAGTAGAACCTGATAAATTTTTTCGCTGTCACCACGGCATGGTGAATTCGTGTTGTAGCGTATATCGAAAAGTAGCTGTAAACCTTTCTGCTGCGCCTTAACTTGAAAAACTTGCGCAAGCTTCTCAATGGTTTTAGTTAGGGTGAAAGGTTCGTTTAATATATCCACCTTATTAGCTTCAACTTTAGAAAAATCTAAAATACTATTCATTAGTTCTAGCAAGGCATTAGAGCTTCGCTGGACCTTTTCAAGGTATTGCTGGCGTTGGTCTTCGTCCTGCGTTTCCAAGGCTAGGTGAGTAAGCCCAATAATAGCATTCATAGGCGTTCTAATTTCGTGACTCATGGTGGCGAGAAAGTCACTTTTCGCCTTATTCGCGCCTTGAGCGGTGTCATAAGCTTTCTGTAATTTATGCTCGATAGCTTTTCGACTGCTTATGTCGCTAAAGACTCCAACATGTCCATCTGGCCTGCCGTCTTCGTCAAGCAGCGGAACGGCAACGATAGAGATAGGAAACAAACGCCCCCGTTTATCCGTAAAGTAATCTTCGTAAGAAGCGTAAGATTTGCCCGCTCTTATGGTCAAATTGACTGGACATTCTTCCCTAGGTAGAAGTGTACCATCCCCTTTTTGATAATGAACGGTATCGTGAAACCGTCGGCCTTCAAGTTCCTCGACGGTCCAGCCTAAAAGTCGAGAAGCCGCTGGGTTGAGAAACTGAGCTTTTCCCTCGCTATTGACCGCATATACCCCTTCGCCGATGCTATTGGTAATACTTTGGTAAAAGGCGCGATCCTCTTTTAGTTTGCGGGCAAGGCGCATTTGTTCCGACATGTCTGTGCAGATAACGACAAGGCGATTGACTCGCGTGTTGTATTCCACAATCGGTACGACCGTGGCAAATACTGTCCATGGCTCATTCGTCTTAGTAAAACTGTGCAGTTCTCCTTGCCAAATTTCACCTTTAATCAGCGTTCCTAATATTCTGTTTTGCTCTGCAATTGGAATGTTTTGGATGCGGAAAATGGCGGTACTCTTTCCGATTAATTCGTCGCGAGAAAATCCGGAAAGCTGACAGCATTTATCATTCGCCGACAGCAAAATGCCATTGAGATCTATAGTTGCCACGATACCGTGTTTATCCATGGCTTTGCGCTGGAGCAATAGCTCATTATTCGCGTTTTTCTGTTCGTTGATCAGTTCATAGGTCAGCGCACTGAGATCGGAAAGATTGGTAAAATTTTCATCTATGAGCGGCTTGTTTCGCTCTTCAAGCAATTGATTTACTGCACGTCTAAGGGTTTCAATGACGGCTTTCTGTTCGCTGTACTCTTGGCGAACTTTTTCGTTTACCGTCATCAGTTCCTCTGAACTGATGCGCAAACTTCTATCTCTTAGCGTTATATCTCTTTCAAAGAAAGCGTAAGACTCATCGACTCGTGAAATAAGCGATGCTAGCCCTTGTTTGAAATCAGCCGTTCCCTCAATTTGATCGTCATCGCTTTTAGATTTGAGGTCATTGAGCCAGCGCTCGAGTGTCACTGTATCGTCGAGGTTGAATGCTCGGCGCAACTGGCGCTCTAATAGTGGGGTCAAGTTGCTTCCCTTAATAACATAATAGTCAACGTCTGGTTGTGTAACTCACATTGGGCCTTATTAAGTAAGGGGCTAATTTCACCATAGGAATAAAAGCCAGCAATACATACTTGACCAGTAAGTTGACGGTCTATTTCCTCAATTTCTTCTTCAACCCGGTCACCCATAACCAGTTTGCGTCCAACACAGCTAGTAACAAGGGCAAGACAATCAGCATGATAGTTAGGGGTTGAATTGGTAATACCGTCTATAGCCCTATGAGCGCCATCGATAAGATCATCCGTCGACGCGTGCATTAAACGTAGGTAGTGACTTTGTTGAACTTCGCCTGCCAAGATTAAGCTTTTCGATGATTCATCTATGCCGAGTATCGTTCTAATGACCTGTGTAGGTTGACCTTCCTCGTTTAAAACTTCGAAGGGAAACAAGAGCCCACTTGCAGGAAGGTCGTTTGCGTATTCGCCCAGGTACTCTTTATAGATATCAAGCGCAGGTCTACCGTCTAATTCAAAGAGCTGATTCGCAGTAGCTGATGTTACTGCTCTCGCCGGGCCAAACGAACGCCAGCCGCCATGAGCACTATAATCAAACGACAAACTATCACCATAAAAAGCGATAGCGGCAACGCTTCTGCTGTCGACGCCTTCAGGGTGCAACACATAAGTTTGTTCAAACGCGCCATAGTCTCCGGCTAGTCCTCCGCTTATTCCTACATTTTCGGGTAACTTGCTCGTCAAGCCTTCTAACAAGGCTGAGCCGTTTACATCAACACCGGGCGCGAGGAGATAAACACCTCTTAGCCCTTCATTGTCTATATCACCTGCCAATGATTGCCCGGTTTTAAATGAGCTCCCCATGTCTTGTAAACGTGTATGGTAGATTTTAACTTGTGCACTGCTACTGAAACGTACTGCGACGAGAGTGATACCATTTTCAAAAACTCTGTTGCCAGAAATTTCACCTGCAGTACTACATCCAATGCAATTGTGACAGATTTCAGTCAGCGTTTTACGAAATGAGGGAATAAGAAAAAATGTCGGCGAAGCGAAGGCGATAACAAACGATGGTGAAAACGCTCTCAACGCCTCACTCTCAGACTGTAGCTTTTCTAAGCTGGTAAAAAACAGCGTCTTTGAAAGCATTGATATGGATTATGGATTACTCATTGGTACTTTATAGTAACAACTGAGCAAATTTACAATTTTTGGAGGTTATTCTTTCGTAGTAATAAACTGATTTTTAGAGAAAAACAGCCGTTTAAGAAAATACTTAAACGGCTGTTTTTTTTATCATGCGGAGCGAAGTTCTCTTCGCAAAATTTTACCAACGGTAGATTTAGGTAGCTCGTCAAGAATAGTAATAGATTTTGGGATCTTATAATTAGTTAATTGCTTTCTGCAGTGTTCGATAACGTCGTCGGTAGATACGTCGGCAGATACAGTAATGAAGGCACAAACCTTTTCACCCGTTTTGTCATCAGGTTTGCCCACGACGGCTGCTTCCATTACGCTAGGGTGCGTGGTTAAAACGTCTTCAATTTCATTGGGGTAAACGTTAAAGCCAGAAACAATAATCATGTCTTTTAAGCGGTCTACGATTTTTATAGCGCCTGACTCGGTGCGTATACCAATGTCCCCGGTTTTAAAGAAACCGTCTTCGGTCATTACTTTAGCGGTCTCGTCATCCCGGTTCCAATAACCCATCATAACTTGGGGGCCGCGCACTGCTATCTGCCCAGACTCGCCCTCGGCCACAGGTTTATCTGAACTGTCTAATAGTGACACTTCGGTATCTTCTAATTCATGACCTACCGTGCCAATTTCTTCTTTTCCGGGGATGTTGAATGAAACCACAGGCGCCGTTTCAGAAAGACCATAACCTTCGGTAATGGTGTTGCCGGTAACATCTTGCCATATGGAAACGGCAGCCTGAGTAAGGGCGGTGCCCCCTGACATAGTAAGGTGAAGCTTAGAGAAATCTAATTTCGAGAACTCAGGATGGCGCCCTAAGCCAACAAATAAGGTATTAATACCCATGAAAGCAGAAATCTTGTGTGGCTTGAGTGTTTGAATAAAGCCGTCAATATCTCGTGGATTTGGAATAAGGATGATTTGCGTACCCTTAGCAAATAGCGCCATCATACCTACCGTGAATGCATAAATGTGATAAAGAGGTAGCGGGCATACAAGCACTTCTTCACCGTCTTTAAAGCCTTCTCCGATGCGCTCTAGCATTTGAATGCAGTTAGCTAGCACGTTCTTGTTACTTAAAGCCGCTCCCTTAGATACACCTGTGGTTCCCCCTGTATATTGCAACATAGCAAGCTCATCTAGATTTATAGAAGGGCGTTCGAATTGAGGTAACTCACTTCCTATTTCGATTGCTTTACTTAGTGATATCGTACCGTCAAGCGAGGGTGCTGTGTTAGGGTCTAAAAGTTCAGTTGCAGATGTAGTGATGACTGTACTGATGTCTGTTTCAGTCTGTATGCTGTTGAACTTTGGAAGTAAATCGCCAAGAATGACCAAGGCTTTTGCACCACTGTCAGTAAACTGATGTTTCATTTCCCTTTCTGTATAAAGGGGGTTGGTGTTGACTACCACTAAACCCGCTCGTAATGCTGCATATACGGCAATGGGATTTTGAATTAAGTTAGGAAGTTGAATGGCTACTTTAGTGCCCGGGGCAAGTTTAGCTTCGTGAACAAAATATCGCGCTAGTGCAGACGATTTGCTATCTATTTCAGCAAACGTGAGGGTTTGTCCAAGTGCCGTGTAAGCGGGCCTATCGGCAAACTGGTGCATTACATGTTCAATGTAGTCGGCTAGACAGGTCACGTTATCAGGATAAGTTATCATAATGCTTGTTCCTAGTAGGGCATGGTAATTAGGCATTCGTTATACAGTACCAAACTTAACCTTTTATTTACATCTGTGTTAATTTATTCGGCACTATCAATATTATTTATGTTTTTGCTTTAAATTTATTACCTAAGTAGGCAAAGACACACCCCGCAATAAGCCCTGCTAAACACTGCGCTAGTAAACCAGCTAAAGAACGAGCGCCAGCGATAAGCGTAACGTTAAGAATAGGCTGCATTGCCATGAGCATTATTCCAAAAGACACGGCTCCAGCTAATGAAAACAATGCTAAGCGGGTAGGGAATGGTGCACTTTCAGTTCGCCTGCTATAAATACGATCGATAAGGTACTGCGTAATGAAAAAGGCAAGGGCGAGTGTCACCGCGATAATAACGCCATAGGTTGGAAGGAGCCCCAGTAAATCTTGCCTTATCATGAAAAGCCAGTCGCTAAACCCAATAGAAACGTCAATCTTTGTAAGCTCCGTCAATACCGCCGTTGTGTGAAAAATACTCGCTAATATAAAGCCTGCGGCCCATGCGAGTATGAAAACAAAAAATGTATGTCGTAAGAATTTTTTCATTGTTTTAGCCAAAAAGCTTCCGGTCCTTGTTATAGATAAAATGTAGGTTTGACCTATCAAGCTGCTATTTTTTATCGAAAGTGCACGACATAACATAGTACGTTTATCCACATACAACAATCAGTTGATTTATTCGTCAACGCCACGGGTTATTAAAGCGCAGCTCGCCAGGCTAACTGGTATTTATTTGTTAAAATGTGCTGCCCATCCGACAAATCGAGTCTTTGCAAAAGGCTTTTTAACCCAATGCTATACCGACGAAACGGGAAGGTTAGAGGGAAAGTTGGTTTAACATTTAACCGATCTGTTCTTCACAGATGTCCGTAAAGATTAACGAATATTTATGGAAATATATTAGCTGGGAGAAAAGTTAACTTTCGTCTTCTGTCAAAATTAGAGGCAAGTTCAGTTTCCCAGCTATGACCTAGAAGGCACTAGCATGTCAGATGAACAACACACTACCCCAAAGCTACTGCTCGCGTTAACGCCAGTTGTACTTACATTGATGATATTAGGCACGCAGATATTTTACTTTGGCGTGTTCGAACCCCACATTCCGCTTGCTATTGGCGTGGCGCTCACAAGTCTTGTCGGTATTTATCTTGGCCTCACATGGTTAGATATTCGCGCAGGAATATTTAAAGTCATCTTGGTAGCGCTACCGTCCGTAAGCGTTCTTATTGTTGTAGGGATGATTATCGGTATATGGATTGCCAGCGGGACTGTGCCTACTATTATTTATTACGGCCTTAAAACCTTGTCTCCTCAAATTTTTCTTGCGGCTGGCATGGTTATTTGTGCGGTTGTATCAGTATCGCTAGGTACAAGCTGGGGAAGTGTGGGGACAGTCGGGCTCGCACTAATGGGAATTGGTGAAGGTTTTGATATACCCATGTACTGGACTGCGGGTGCTGTGGTGTCGGGGGCATTCTTCGGAGACAAGGTTTCCCCTTTATCTGATACGACAAATCTTGCGCCTGCTGTTACAGGAACTGACGTTTTTTCACATATCAAGAATATGATGGCCACTACCATCCCAGCGATGTTGATTGCGTTTCTAATCTATCTCGGCGTCGGTTACTTCGTAATCGATTCACAAAGTGTCTCTTTTGTGAAAATTGAGGCGATCACTACATCCTTAGAGTCTAATTTTACCATTTCCGGTTGGGCACTGGTGCCGGCTCTTGTTGTTATGGCATTGGCATTAAAGAAATTCTCCCCACTTCCTTCTTTATTTGCAGGTGTTGTTGTGGGCGGCGCTTTTGCGATGGTGATGCAAGGGCAAAGCCTTCAGGCTGTATTTGACTATGCGAATAACGGATATGCTATTCAAACTAATATCGTCGAGATTGATACATTGCTGAATCGAGGTGGTGTTCAATCAATGATGTGGACAATCTCGTTAGTGCTTATCGCTCTAGCATTTGGAGGGGCGCTCGAGACGACAGGCTGCTTGAGAAGTATTATTAATGCGATAAAAAGCAAAGCGAAGACGTTTGCTAGTACGCAGGTTGCGGCGGTTGGTACGGCGTTCTCAACTAACTTAGTAGCGGGCGACCCCTATTTGTCGGTAGCGCTGCCAGGACGGATGTATTCTCCGGTTTACCGCGGAATGGGCTACTCTACTCTTAATCTTTCGCGAGGTATTGAAGAGGGAGGAACGTTAATGTCACCTCTCATTCCTTGGAATGCAGGCGGAGCATTTGTTATATCCGCACTTGGTTTGGGCGTGTCGGGTGGCAACCTAGAAAACTTGCTATATATTCCGCTGGCATTTGCCTGCTGGACCGCGCCTCTCATTGGCATCTTCTATGCCTATGTTGGTTGGTTTTCACCTAAAGCCACCGAGAAAGAGCGTGAAGAGTGGAAGTCGACGGGGGCAAAAATTGCGAAGTTTAACGACGACGGAACGCCAGTCACCGATTGAACAGCTCCGACTAATAACTTGCAAAGCGCATAAGGCTTAACGTAGATTCATTAACACGGTTTTTGAACGAGACTTTTTTGAGATCCGATAAAAAGTCTCGTTTTCAATTGTGTCTGTGTTGTCCAACTCTTTTGAGTAGTCCGTTATGAATAATATAAAAAACGCTGTAGCGCTCTCAATATTGCTTGTTCTAAGCGTGAAATGTTGTCTTGCGCGCGTAGATGACTATGTTATTCGCGAGCACGCAGGCGGGCTGGCTTTTCCTAAGTCGATGACTTTGCTGCCTGATAATTCACTGTTAATTTCACATAAGCACGGAGTGATTACCCGAGTCACCAGTGAAAAAACGCAAAAGGAATTTTCATTGTCTTTGCCCGAGCTTTACAGTGAGGGGCAGGGCGGTGTACTTGATTTGCTGGTTATTAGTGGGTTTAGCGAATCTCACCACATGACGTCGGGCGAACTTTTAATATCGTACTCAAAGGGAACCGCAGAGGACAATCGGCTGGCGATTGTGTCAGCGACATTTTCTTTCAGTGAAGGGATTACAAACCTCAAGCCTGTTTTTGAAGTGAACGACGGGAAATATACGCCTGTGCACTACGGCGGTAAATTGCTCAAATTACCTGAAGGCGGCTATCTCGTAACAACAGGAGACGGCTTTGATTACCGAGAACAAGCGCAGGTTATTAGTTCCCATTTAGGTAAAATCATAGGTTTTACACTAGATGGCCAACCGTTGCCATCCCCCGCGTTTGAAGAAGCGCCATACGTTTACAGCTTGGGCCATCGTAATCCGCAAGGACTGGTGAACTTTAACGGAGACATCTATCAGCACGAGCACGGTCCGGATGGTGGCGATGAATTAAATCTTATTGTAAAAGGTAATAATTATGGCTGGCCGGTAATTACTAAAGGACTCGATTACTCGGGTGCCCGAATTTCTCCTTTCATTCAATACAAGGGGATGGAAAACCCATTGGTTGATTGGACGCCTTCTATTGCTCCCTCTTCCATGGCGGTTTATGCGCATACCGCGTTCGCGTCGTTAGAAAATACGTTACTGGTTAGTTCACTCAAAGCACAGCATTTATTCGCCGTTTATGAGGCCGCCAATGGTTGGAAAGCCGTGCCCATAATCGACCAACTAGAGACACGACTTCGAGACGTAAAGGTCGATGCAAGTGGTAATATTTGGGTTTTGACAGACGGCGAAAATGCAAAAATTTTCAAAATTTCTCCATCGTAAGTGATGGACGACGCTTTGATTTAGTGTGAAGCACTACCAATACAGAGGATTAAAGGTCAGACCAATAGAGGTCGTGCAGAGATAAACTTGTATGTAATTTGTACTGGTAGTACCATAAATATTGTAAATGTCTGGCATAAATACAACACGGTTATTTATTTGGTTCGTCATTCAATAATAAACAAAAACAATAGAGTGAATTTCAGAGTGAATTTTTAACGCAATGAAAATAAAGCATAAAATTTCAATTTTTCGCATTTCTGTCCTTTTTATACGCTAACAGAGACAAGGTTCAAGGGCGTATGTATAGGTAAAATATCGGTTCGCACATACCCCATCTCTTTTTATGCAAACATTACGTAAGCCGTGAAAATCGGTTAAAATACCCTTCATTTTTATATGCGTATAGCTAAGACCGACTTAACACTACGCCCAAGTAAAACTAAGACCGAGAGAACTATATGAGTTTGTATTCAGAATATCTGGCAGAGATCGAAAACCGTAAAACGGAATTAGGTCTTAACCCTAAGCCTATTGACAGTGCAGATCTGCTGTCTGAAATTATTGCTCAAATCAAAGATACAACAAACGAGCACCGCGAAGACTCTCTAAAATTCTTTATCTATAACACGTTGCCGGGTACCACTCCTGCAGCTGTTGTTAAAGCACAGTTTCTAAAGGAAATTGTACTTGGCGAAGAACAAGTAGAAGAAATTACGCCTGAGTTTGCACTTGAACTTCTTTCACACATGAAAGGTGGTCCATCTGTAGAAGCACTTTTAGACCTAGCGCTTTCTGATAATGAAGCAGTTGCTAAACCAGCAGCTGAAGTATTGAAAACTCAGGTTTATCTGTACGAAGCGGATACTGAGCGTTTAGAGACAGCATTTAAAGCGGGTAACGCGATTGCTAAAGACGTACTAGAAAGCTATGCAAAAGCTGAGTTCTTTACCAAGCTGCCTGACGTTCCAGAAAAAATTGAAGTGGTAACTTATATTGCCGCAGAAGGTGATATCTCAACTGACCTTCTTTCTCCAGGTAACCAAGCGCACTCTCGTGCAGACCGTGAACTTCACGGTAAGTGCATGATCACCCCTGAAGCACAGCAAGAAATCGTTGAGTTAGGCAAAAAGCACCCTAACGCCAAAGTAATGCTAATTGCTGAAAAAGGCACCATGGGCGTAGGTTCATCACGTATGTCTGGTGTGAACAACGTTGCACTATGGGCCGGTGAACCAACAAGTCCTTACATCCCGTTCGTAAACAAAGCGCCAATTGTTGCTGGTACTAATGGTATCGCCCCAATCTTTCTAACTACCGTAGATGTAACCGGTGGTATTGGTCTTGACCTTAAAAACTGGGTTAAGAAAACAGACGAAAACGGTGAAATTGTTCGCGATGCTAACGGCGACCCAGTGCTAGAAGAAGCGTACTCGGTAGCAACAGGTACGGTGTTAACTATCGATACCAAAGCGAAGAAGCTTTACAACGGTTCAGAAGAATTAGCTGACGTGTCTGCGTCGTTTACTCCTCAAAAAATGGAGTTCATGAAGGCGGGTGGTTCTTACGCGGTAGTATTCGGTAAGCAGCTACAGTCTTTTGCAGCACGCACGTTAGGTATTGAGGCGCCAGCGGTATACGCACCTTCTAAAGAAGTATCGCACGAAGGGCAAGGCCTAACTGCTGTTGAGAAAATCTTTAATCGCAATGCGGTTGGCGTAAACTCTGATGCACCACTGCACGCTGGTTCTGATGTGCGCGTTAGAGTAAATATCGTCGGTTCTCAGGACACCACGGGCCCAATGACTTGCCAAGAGCTAGAGTCAATGGCTGCGTCAACAATCTCTCCACTTGTTGACGGTGCATATCAGTCTGGCTGTCACACAGCGTCGGTTTGGGATAAGAAAGCGCAGGCTAACATTCCTAAGCTTATGTCATTCATGAACAACTTTGGTGTAATCACAGCACGTGACCCTAAAGGTGTGTATCACTCAATGACTGACGTTATTCACAAAGTGCTTAACGACATCACGGTAGACGACCGCGCTATCATCATTGGTGGTGACTCACACACCCGTATGTCAAAAGGTGTAGCATTCGGTGCCGACTCAGGCACGGTTGCATTAGCACTTGCAACAGGCGAAGCGGCAATGCCAATTCCAGAGTCTGTGAAAGTGACCTTTAAAGGCAGCATGAAAGAGCACATGGACTTCCGTGACGTGGTTCACGCGACACAAGCGCAAATGCTGAAGCAATTCGCTGGTGAGAACGTATTCCAAGGCCGTGTAATTGAAGTACAAATCGGTACTTTACTGGCTGACCAAGCGTTTACTTTCACCGACTGGACTGCAGAAATGAAAGCGAAAGCGTCAATCTGTATTTCTGACAACGAAACTATGATTGCGTCTCTTGAGCTTGCCAAGACGCGTATTCAAATCATGATCGATAAGGGTATGGACAATGAAGCTAATATGCTTCAGGGGCTAATTGACCTTGCCGATAAGCGTATCGCTGAAATTAAGTCTGGTGAAGAGCCAGCGCTTGCACCAGATGACAATGCTAAGTACTACGCAGAAGTGGTTGTTGATTTGGACCAAATCGACGAGCCAATGATTGCTGACCCAGACGTAAACAACGACGACGTATCTAAGCGTTATACTCACGATGTTATCCGCCCGGTTTCTTACTACGATGGTAAGCCAGTAGACCTAGGCTTCGTGGGTTCTTGTATGGTACACAAAGGCGACATGCAAATCATCGCACAAATGCTACGTAACCTAGAGAAGCTTAACGGCTCTGTAGAATTCAAAGCACCACTTGTTGTTGCGCCACCAACATATAACATTGTTGATGAGCTAAAAGCAGAAGGTGATTGGGAAGTACTTGCGAAATACGCAGGCTTCGAGTTCGACGATGCTAAGCCTAAAGAAGCGGCGCGTACTAAGTACGACAACATTCTTTACCTAGAACGTCCTGGATGTAACCTATGTATGGGTAACCAAGAAAAAGCTGAGCCGGGCGATACAGTAATTGCAACGTCTACTCGTTTGTTCCAAGGTCGTGTTGTAGCTGACTCTGAAGAGAAGAAAGGTGAGTCGCTACTTGGCTCTACGCCGCTAGTAGTACTTTCAACCGTACTTGGTCGCTTCCCAACAACGGAAGAGTACAAGCAAGCGGTTGCAGGCATTGACCTAACCAAGTTTGCTCCGCCTTCTGAAGACTTGGCAGTTAAGCCTAAGTTCGAAGCTGATGTAGCGGTTAAGCGCGTATAAGCTTTTAACGCTAAGTAAATCTTAAAAAGCCCCAACATAGTTTGGGGCTTTTTTGTACCTAAAATTATGGGGTCAGAGTCTGAG